>JAWXAX010000206.1 GCA_034439735.1 Rhodothermales bacterium
ATGACGATGCCCTGGATTGTAGAAATCTCAACAGTTTGTGAACCCTTAACCTGAAACCACTCACGATAATCCGACAGGATTTACGTGAATGTACTTAGATCGAAATCATCTACATCCAACATAGGATTTCCATGGCTGAGAAAGAAGACCGCGATCTCGAAAAGACCTACACCACGGCCCAATTCGTCGCCAAGCTCCGCCGGCTGGCGGATGCGCTTGAAACCGGCGAGCGGTTTACGATCCAGATCGCCGGCGAACGGATCAACGTCCCCGCCCACGCCACGTTTAACATCGAACACGAACGCAGCGACGGCGAAGAAGAAATCGAATTCCAGCTCACCTGGAAAAACGACTGAGAAAATCCCATGACGTTCCGGATTGTCCTACTTTCCCTGTTACTCAGTGCGTTTTCCATATCTTCCCTGGATGATAAAGTCCGCCTCGAAACCCGGGTCGACCGTGTTCATCGCGAGTTGGGCATGACGGGCGAAGGGGTGATTGTGGCCATCCTCGATCGAGGCATCGATTACGAACATCCGGATTTCCGGAACGAGGACGGGACGACGCGTATCCTGTTTATCTACGACATGACGGACGATACCGGCGCCGGCGCGTCGGATAATTCGTTTGGGTTGGGGACGATCTACACCCGCGCGCAGATCAACGCGGCGCTTACCAGTGGCATCCGGCTGGCGACGCGCGACGCCTTCGGGCACGGGACGACGACCGCCGGCCTCGCCGCAGGCAACGGGCGGGCCAGCGACGGATTGTACGCCGGCATGGCCCCGGATGCCGACCTGATCGTCGTCAAGATCGTCGGCGGCGCGCCGGCGCATGGCAATGAGCCGGCTGAAGAGTCTGCCGACGTACGGGACATGGAGGCGGCGATGGATTTTGTCATCCAGAAGGCCGAGGAAGCTGGCCAGCCGTTTGTCGCCCTCGCCAACATTGGCAGCATCGGGGCCGCTTCGGATGGGACGACGGCCTGGGCGCGGGCCATCGACGAGCGGTTTGGGGACGACTTTCCGGGCCGGGTGTTTGTCACCGGCACCAGCGACGACGGCGGGATGCCCAACCACGCCGCCGGCCTGATCCAGGCCGGGCAGTCCGCCGACCTGCTGATCCATAAGGGCGATGCAGGCAACCTCCGGTTCGAAATGTGGTACCCCGGCTCGGACCGGTACGACGTGACGATCATCGGGCCGGGCGGGACGTTTGGGCCGTATGCCTATCCGGTTAACGCCAACCGGGACACGCAGCAAACGGTCGACTTTACCTACTTCCACAACGGCACGGCGGTCGATTTCTGGGACGCCGCCAGTTCACGGCGGGAGATCCTGATCGACTTCGCGACATCGGGCGACTATACGGTACGCCTCGAACGTAAATTGGGCATCGATGGGCGGTTCGATGCGTTTCTGAATCCCTCGCGCCTGTTCGAAGGCGTCAATAACCGCTTTGAGTCGTTTGTCGTGCCGGGGTATACGGTATGGGATATGGCGAGCTCGCAGACGAACATCGCCCCCAATTCGTACGTGTTGCGGCACGACTGGACGGACATCGACGGGGTCGCGCGCAGCGAGAGTGATGAGGGCGCCATCGGCGATCTGTGGCTGGGCAGCGGCATCGGGCCGACGATGGACGACCGGCGCGGCGTGACGGTCAGCGCGCCCGGCGAGCGGCTCTTCGCCCCGTACGCGCCGCGGTCGTTTTATGCGACAGACCGCGCCAATATCGTGCGCGACGACGGCGCCGGCGGGATGTACGGCCTCCAGAGCGCCGTCAGCGCGGCCGCGCCGGTCACGACCGGCATCATCGCGCTCATGCTCCAGGCGAATCCACAACTGGGCGCTGTTGATGTGCGCGTAGCGCTCCAGCAAACGGCCCGCGAGGACGCTTTCACCGGCGATACCCCGAACAGCCGGTGGGGATTTGGGAAGATCGACGCGTTCGCGGCGGTGGCCCGGATTCTCGGGGTTGTGGATCTAGTGGAGGTCGAAGGCGCCCTCCCGCGCGAGGCGACGCTGTTCGCGAACTACCCGAACCCTTTTTCGGGATCGACGACCCTGCGTTTCGCGCTGCCGGCGCCGGCGGACGTTCGCCTCTCCGTGTTCGACATGCTCGGGCGCGACGTGACCGTGTTGGTGGACCAGTCGCTCTCTGCCGGGGTGTATGAGACGGCCTTCCACGCCGAAGCGCTGCCGGCCGGCGTGTATGTTGTGCGGCTGGAAGCTGGCGGACGCGTGTTTAGCCGGACCCTCACGCACATCCGGTAACCCATATGGTTGCGATCCAGAACACCCTTAACCAGACGCTGTTGTACCTCGACGGCGAATACATCCTGAATCTCGGCAGGAAGCGGATCGGGCGGGTGGAAGGCGCTGTCTTGATGAATCTCCAGGGGCAGCCTATCGGAGGTGTGGAAGCTGATCGAGTGCTGGATCCGGCCGGCCGGCACGCCTTTACGATTCGTGGCAACAACGTACTCGACCGCCGCGGTGTCTCCATTGCCACGATCGAGGAAGGCACGCTCCTGGATAAGGGGCTTTTAGCCGCGGCGTTCGGGGTATTTTGTACGGATGGGTAATTTGACCGGTTGGATGAAGTCAACGCCTCGCCGGAACTCCACGATTTTCACTCATCCCCACCTGACGCGTCGCTGCATATGGACATCCTGCTTCACGCGGAACGTCATCGAATGCACCGTATCGGCTGGCTCCGCGCCGCCGTGCTCGGGGCGAACGACGGTATCGTGTCGACGGCAAGCCTGGTGCTCGGCGTAGCTGCCTCACAAGCCAGCGCGGAGAGCGTACTTGTCGCCGGCGTGGCCGGGCTCGTGGCAGGTGCGATGTCGATGGCGGCGGGGGAGTATGTATCCGTCAGCTCGCAATCCGATACCGAGCAAGCCGAACTCGACAAGGAGCGTCGAGAACTGGCAAACGACACGGCCTTCGAACGCGAGGAACTGGCCGCAATCTATGTCGATCGCGGACTCGACCCCTCTCTGGCCGCGCAGGTGGCCGATCAGCTGATGGCTCGTGATGCACTGGGCGCACACGCTCGGGACGAGTTGGGGATATCAGAATTGACGACGGCGAAGCCCATACAGGCCGCCCTGGCATCGGCCGGTACGTTTGCGGTGGGCGCCGCGCTGCCTTTGCTGGTTGTCGTGATATCGCCCGCTTCGGCTATGTTGTGGACCGTTGCCGTCAGCGCGCTGGTTTTTCTGGGGCTGCTTGGCGCGGTTTCGGGCCGCGTCGGCGGTGCCTCCCCGCGCGTCGCCGCGTTTCGCGTCACCTTCTGGGGCGCACTGGCCATGGGTCTGACATCCGGTGTCGGCGCGTTGTTCGGGGTAGTGACGTAGGGGCAACGATTCATGGGCCGAATACAATGCCATGGCCAGAAAAAATTCGACACCGAATGAGTCCGCCGACATCTTCCTCGCGGCGCTCGATCATCGGCACAAACCCGAGATCCTGGCGCTCCGCCAGATCCTGCGCGAGGCCGACCCTTCGATGCGAAGCGCGCGGTGTTCTCGGAACGGAGTCGGGTGTGGATCGCCCGGGTGTGACAGCGACGATGGAGAGGCTGCCGGACGATGCCAGCGCGCGGCGGACGCCGCCGGCCACGCGGTTGTGCCGTTAACGCGCCATTTATTAATGGCAATTTGCCGGAACTCAGACAAGCCGATGGCTGTCAGGGCATCTGCTTCCCGATGTATTGACGAGGTGAGTCAACACACGCCAGGCGCTTGATGCCTTTCGGAATGCAGACCGTTTGGGTCTACTCCAGACCCAATGATCTTTCCAACAGCCCACGACGGTACCATTACGATGGACGGAGTCGAGCTTCGTGGCCAAAACCTGACTCAACACGATGAATCCTCCCCCCACATCCACCCTGCTACAAAAGCTAGACGCCTACTGGCGGGCTTCGAATTACCTGTCGGTCGGGCAGATTTATCTATACGATAACCCACTGTTGCGCGAGCCCCTGTCGCGCGACCATATCAAGCCCCGTCTGCTGGGGCATTGGGGAACGACGCCGGGGCTCAACTTCATGTATGTCCACCTGAACCGGCTTATCGTGGAGCATGATCTGAATATGATTTTCATCACGGGGCCGGGTCATGGAGGGCCTGCGGCTGTGGCGCAAACGTATCTGGAAGGGTCCTACAGCGAGCGGTATCCCGACATTTCGCAGGACGAGGCCGGGATGGGGCGCCTCTTCAAGCAGTTCTCGTTCCCAGGCGGCGTTCCGAGTCACGTTTCGGCGGAAGTGCCCGGATCGATCCATGAAGGGGGCGAGCTGGGGTATGCGCTATCCCACGCCTATGGCGCGGCGTTCGACAACCCCGATCTCATCGTGGCCTGTGTGGTGGGGGACGGCGAAGCCGAGACCGGGGCGATGGCGACGAGCTGGCACTCGAACAAGTTTCTCAATCCGGCTCGCGACGGAGCCGTATTGCCCATCCTGCACCTGAACGGCTACAAAATTGCCGGCCCGGCCGTTCTGGCGCGCATCAGCCCCGAGGAGATCGATCAGCTTTTCCGCGGCTATGGCTACACGCCGTACGTGGTGGAAGGCGACGATCCGGACCTCGTTCATGCGGCCATGATGGAGACGCTGGATACTGTGCTCGCCGATATTCGCCGTATCCAACACGCCGCGCGTTTCGAGGGCGTCGGCGAACGGCCGCGCTGGCCCATGATCATCCTGCGGACGCCGAAGGGGTGGACCTGCCCGGAGACGATCGACGGCCGGCCGGCGGAGGGCTCCTGGCGAAGCCACCAGGTGCCGCTGGACGCCTTGCACACCAACCCGGACCATCTCCGGATCCTCGAACAATGGATGCGCAGTTATCGGCCGGAGGAGTTATTCGACGACGAGGGGCGTCTACGAGCCGACCTGGCCGAACTGGCGCCGCGCGGCGACCGCCGGATGGGCGTTAACCCGCACGCCAACGGTGGAGAGCTACTTCGCAACCTCCGGCTGCCCGATTTTCGCTCGTATGCCGTCGACGTGCCCCGGCCTGGCGGGGTCGACGCCGAATCGACCCGGGTGCAGGGGAGCTTCTTGCGCGATGTGATGGCGATGAACCAGGAGGCTGGCAACTTTCGCGTCTTCAGTCCGGATGAAAACGCCTCCAACCGCTGGGGGGATATCTTCGAAGTCACCGATCGGTGTCTCGTGGCCGAACGGCTGCCGACCGACGACCACCTGTCCCCCGAAGGCCGGGTCATGGAGATGCTGAGCGAGCATCAGTGCCAGGGGTGGCTGGAGGGCTACTTGTTGACGGGCCGGCACGGCTTTTTTAACTGTTACGAAGCCTTCATCCACATCATCGACTCGATGTTTAACCAGCACGCCAAGTGGCTGAAGGTGTGCAACGACATCCCCTGGCGCCGGCCCATCGCGTCGCTTAATTATCTGCTCTCGTCCCACGTCTGGCGGCAGGATCACAACGGGTTCAGCCATCAGGACCCCGGCTTCATCGACCACGTGATCAACAAAAAAGCCGAGGTCGTGCGCGTCTATCTTCCGGCGGACGCCAACACGCTGCTTTCTGTGACCGACCATTGCCTGCGGAGCCGGAACTACGTCAACGTGATCGTCGCCGGCAAACAGAAGGCGCCGCAATGGCTTTCGATGGATGAGGCCGTGAAACACGCTACCGCCGGCGTGAGCATCTGGGAGTGGGCCTCGAACGACCGCGGGGGTGAGCCGGACGTGGTGCTTGCCTGCTGCGGCGATGTGCCCACGCTGGAGACCCTGGCGGCCGTGTCGCTGCTGCGCACGATGGCGCCGGATCTGAAAATCCGCGTGGTCAACGTCGTCAACCTCATGAAACTGCAGCCGTCCACCGAACACCCTCACGGATTGAAGGATGCGGACTTCGATCAGCTCTTCACCACCGATAAGCCGATCATTTTTGCGTTCCACGGCTATCCGTGGCTCATCCATCGCCTGACGTATCGCCGCACGAACCACCCCAACCTGCACGTGCGGGGCTACAAGGAGGAAGGCACCACGACCACGCCGTTCGACATGGTCGTGCTCAACGACCTCGATCGGTACCATCTGGTGGCGGACGTGTGCGACCGGGTGCCGGCGATGGCTTCCCGCGCGGCCTATACCAAGCAATGGGTGCGCGATAAACTCATCGAACATAAGCAATATATCGCCGAACACGGCGAGGACATGCCCGAAATTCGCGACTGGCGCTGGGAGGCACGGTCGTGAGCATCCTGGTGATGAATGCCGGCTCCAGCAGCCTCAAGCTGGGTCTGTTCGACGCAGACACGTGTGATCCGCTGGCCGCCGGACTGCTCGAATGGGCGACCGACGGCCGGGGCTCCGAGCTCGTCTGGCGGATGGCGGATGGGAAGCCAGGCGAGCGCGTGCAGTTGCCGGCGGACCGGCCGGCGGCGATTCGAGAAGCGCTGGCATCGATCGACCGGCTCGATGGCTCACACGCGCGCATTCGAGCGGTGGGGCACCGGGTGGTCCACCGCGGGCCCGACTTCTCGTCCAGCGTGCGTATCGACGACCGCGTGATGGAGCGGCTGATCGGGTTGTACGACCTGGCTCCGCTCCACAACCCGGCCGCCGTGGCCGTGATCGAGGCAACCGGGGCGGCGCTGCCGGACATAGACCAGGTAGCGGTGTTCGACACCGCCTTCTTCGCCCGACTCCCCGAAAGCGCCCGGGTGTACCCGCTGCCTTATGCGTGGTACAGCGCGTGGGGGATCCGGCGGTATGGATTCCACGGCATCAGCCACGCGTATTGTGCGGAGCGGGCGGCGCAGCTGCTCGGTCGGGATCCGGGGACGCTCCGGCTCGTCACCTGTCATCTCGGGCAGGGCTGTTCGGCGAGCGCCATTCGCGGGGGCGAACCCGTGGCGACCACCATGGGGTTTACCCCGCTGGAAGGGTTGATGATGGGGACCCGCTCCGGCTCGGTCGACCCCGGCATCCTGCTTTACGTTCAGCGCACCCACGGCATTTCGGTGGAGGCGCTGGAACGGGCGTTGCAGAAGGAATCGGGTTTATTCGGGGTCTCGGGCGTGTCGGGCGATTACCGCGAGGTCGAGGCGGCGGCAACGGCCGGACATGCGCGGGCACGGCTGGCGCTTACCCTGTTTGCCGATCGAGTGCGGGCGGCCGTGGGGGCTCTGGCGGTGCAGTTGGGCGGGGTGGATGCCCTGGTATTCACCGCCGGCGTGGGTGAAAACGCCCGTGGCCTCCGGTCCGAAGTGTGCCGCGGCCTGGAGTGCCTCGGTCTGGTGCTCGACGCCGATCTGAACGCCTCGGCGGATCCGGATGCAGATCTCGCCGAGCCGGGTTCTCCTGCACGTATCCTGGCCATTCATACCCGGGAAGATTGGATGATCGCCCGGGAGACGCAGCGGGTGGTGGGAATATCCCATCATCGGAGCGGCGGCTTGCGCTGATGACCGATTGAATGCGGCGTGCAGCTACCTTAGTTTGTGACGGTCGACACGTGTGATTTCGCACGACCAGCAATCCCGATTCCCTCATGCGCTCCCAGGTATTCTTTAATCGGCTATTCCTCCCGGGGCTTTTTGCCCTGATCCTCCAGCCGGCCACCGCCCAGCCCCAGCCGTACGACCCGGCGACGATCGACACCTTCGCCGGCCGGCCGCGGCTGTTTGTGCTGACCGACATGGGCAACGAGCCGGACGACCAGATGTCGATGGTCCGCCTCCTCGTCTACGCCAACGAAATCGACATCGAGGGACTGGTGGCGACGACCTCGACATGGCAGCGGACGAGGACCAACCCCCACACGATCCGGGACATCGTTGCCTCCTATGGCGAGGTGCGGTCGAACCTCCTGCTGCACGCCCCGGGCTGGCCCGAGGCGGCCGCGCTCGATGCGCTGGTAGTTTCCGGGCAGCCGGCGTATGGAATGGCCGCCGTTGGATCCGACCAGTTGAGCGCCGGCGCCGAGGCGCTGATTCGGGCCGGCGACAAACCCGACAACCGGCCGCTGTGGGTGAGTGTCTGGGGCGGGGCGAACACGCTGGCGCAGGCGCTGTTGACGCTCCGCGAGACCCGCACGCCCGAGCAGGTGGAGGCCTTCGTGCGAAAGCTCCGCGTCTATTCGATCTCCGATCAGGACGACGCCGGCTCCTGGATCCGCCGCGAATTCCCCGGGCTGTTTTACATCGTAGAGCCCTCGCCGCAGGATGCGAGCGCGTACTACTACGCGACGTGGACGGGCATCGCCGGCGATATCTTCTACCGCAACGGCGCCGGGGCGGACTCGACGCTCATCTCGAACGCCTGGCTAGAGACCCACATCCGGGCGAAGGGCCCTCTCGGCGCGCACTACCTCCGCTTTGATTATATCATGGAGGGAGACACGCCGGCGTACCTCGGGCTGACGAACAACGGCCTGAACAGCTACCGCAATCCGAGCTGGGGCGGGTGGAGCGGGCGCTACATCTGGACGCAGCCGCATGGCGAGACGCACCCGATCTGGTCGCAGGGCGGCGACCTGACCAGCCGCGTCACGTCACAAGATGAAGTGGTGGGCGTCGATGGGAAGACCTATATCTCCGACCACGCGACAATCTGGCGGTGGCGGGCGGCCTACCAGAACGATTTCGCGGCGCGCATGGACTGGTCCGTCCAGCCGTTCACGCGGGCGAACCATCCGCCGGCCATCGTCATCAACTCCGCCCTCGGCGCCGCGCCGCTATACCTCGACGCCCGTGTCGGCGAGGAGGTCGTGCTGGACGCCCGGCCGACGAGCGATCCGGATGCGCATCCACTCCGCTACCGCTGGTTCCACTACCTCGAGGCCGGCTACACACCGGGGCAGGGCATGGCCGCCGTGTCTATCGCCGGCGCCAACACCGCATGCGCCGTGGTGACGCCGACGGCGGCGTGCCGGCCGAACTGGCTGGCCACGAACAGGGCATGCGCCGAGGGGATCGCCCACATCATCCTTGAAGTAACGGACGGCGGGACGCCGGCGTTGACGCGGTACAAACGGGTGGTGCTGCGGGTGAGGGGATGAGGGACAAGCAGCTATTGGTTATGACACAGCACTGTCACTATCATTGATTAGAATCCTGCATTCCAATCCAGTCATAGGAGTGCAAGATGAGCCCGACAGTATTTCGGTTGCATGGATTACGCTTCTACTTCTTTTCAAGAGAGGAACCGCGTGCGCATGTACACGTCCATGGGGAAGAAGGTGAAGCCAAGTTTTGGCTCGAACCTGAGATATCACTTGCCAGAAATGAGGGGTTTCCCGTCTGGCAGTTGAAAAAGATCCAGGAGATCATTACGGACAGACAAGATGAAATTCGAAGAGCGTGGAATCAACACTTCGGTGGTTGAGGTGACCAATGTGTCCGCGCACGGATTCTGGCTCCTTATTGGCGAGGAAGAGCTCTTCCTGCCATTTGAGCAATTTCCCTGGTTCAAGGAGGCCACGATCAGTCAGATTACGGGGGTTGATCTGGTCTCGTCGAATCATCTTTTCTGGCCGGCGTTGGATGTCGACCTGTCTCTGGAAGCGATCCGCCATCCGGAGCGGTTTCCGCTGGTGAGCAACACCGGTCTATAGCGGTTGGCCGTCAACCATGCGCGTACCGCTTCGTTGAGTACGCGTAAAGGCGAGGGGAAGCGCCGTTCTCAGCCGATCGTTACCTCGGCGTGATGATCCACGCGGTCGTCGACCAGCGGCAGGCCGGCGCCTGGCAGGGTCTTGCCATCCAGCACGACGTGCTGAACGGCGTGCCCATCGCCAAGGCGGCGGACCTCGATGTGGTAGAACGTTTCGCGGTAGCGGTAATGGACGCGGAACGACTGCCACTCCGATGGCATCGAGGGAGCGAATTGCAGGGTGTCGACTTCCAGGTGTACCCCGAGCAGCGACTCGACGATCAGGCGGTACATCCAGCCGGCGGAGCCGGTGTACCAGGTCCATCCTCCCCGTCCTACGTGTGGCTCGACGGCGTAGACATCGGCCGCGACGACGTACGGCTCCACCCGGTAGCGGGCGATCGCGGCGGGGGTGTTTCCGTGGGTGATCGGGTTGATGAGCGCGAACAGTTCCCACGCCTTTTCCGTGTCTCCCATGGCAGCCGTGGCCATCACCGTCCAGATCGCGCTGTGGGTGTATTGCCCTCCATTTTCGCGTACGCCTGGGACGTAGCCCTTGATGTACCCGGGGTCGAGGTCCGAGGTGTCGAAGGGCGGATCGAGTAACTGGATGAGTCGCGCGTCGCGGCGGACGAGGCGGCGATCGACGCTTGCCATGGCGCGGGCGGACCGCTCGCGGGAGCCGGCGCCCGAGAGCACGGACCAGCTCTGCGCGATGGCATCGATCTGACATTCGTCGTTTTCCGCGGACCCGAGCGGCGTGCCGTCGTCGAAGTACGCGCGGCGGTACCACTCGCCGTCCCAGCCGTGGTCCGCGATGTGACCCCGAAGCCGGCCGGCTTCGAGGGCATACCGTTCGGCGGTAGGGTGGTCGTCACGCGTGCGTGCGAGGGCGGCGAACTGCGTCATCACCTCGTGGAGGAAA
>JAWXAX010000207.1 GCA_034439735.1 Rhodothermales bacterium
GGTGGATCCACCTGGGGGATGGGATGGATGTCGAGGGCCGGCCCAACGTAGGGCTCAATAGCACCGGCTACATCTACAAGGATATGTTCATCGTCGGCGCCAATGTGGGCGAAGACGTGCCCGGGGCCGTCCGCGCGTTCGATGTGCGGACGGGGGCGCGCCGGTGGATCTTCCACACCCTGCCCCGCCCCGGCGAATACGGCTCAGACACCTGGCCCGAGGGGTACCTCGATAAAACGGGCGGGGCGTCCGCCTGGACGGGCATCGCGTTGGATGCCAAACGCGGCATCGTATACGCCGCCACGGAGACGGCCGGCCCCGACTTCTACGGCGGCGACCGGCACGGGCAGAACCTGTTCGCCAATTCCATCATCGCCCTCAACGCCGACACCGGCGAGCGGCTGTGGCACCACCAGCTGGTCCACCACGACCTCTGGGACATGGACAACCCGACGCCGCCGACGCTCCTGACCGTGCAACACGACGGCAAGCCGCTCGACATCGTGGCACAGGGTACCAAAATGGGCTTGTTGTTCGTGTTCGACCGCGTCACAGGCGAGCCCCTCTGGCCGATCGAGGAGCGGCCGGCGCCCGCGACGCTTCTGCCCGAGATCCAAACCTGGCCCACGCAGCCTGTTCCGACGAAGCCGCCGCCCCTCATGCGCCAGATGTACACGGCCAACGATTATTCCACCATCTCTCCTCGCGCCCGGCAGCTGACCGAAGAGGTGATCCGGCAGTCCGGCTCGTACGGGGCGTTCCCACCGCCGAGCCTCGAACAAAGCATCATCTTCCCGGGGTACGATGGCGGGATGGAATGGGGCGGCTCGGCCGCCGATCCAGACGGCATCCTGTACGTGAATATCAACGAAATCCCCTGGTTCTACCAGCTGGTGCCCACGCGTCAGCCGGATGGGACGCCGCTCCCCGCCGGCGAGCGCCACTACCGGATCCGGTGCGCCTCGTGCCACGGAATCGATCGGGCCGGCAACCCCGGCGGCGGCTTCCCCTCACTCGTCGATGTGCCTCGTCGGTTCACGAAGGAGCAGGTGATGCAACTGCTCGTCCAGCCCGGCGCTCGGATGCCGTCGTTCGACCGGCTGCCCGAGGCCAACCGCGAGGCCATCGTGAACTTCCTGTTTGGCGATCCGGGCCCCGTCACCGAAGGCGCGGAGTCCGACCCGCCCTATGTCTTCCGCGGCTTCGAACGCTGGTTCGACGAAGAAGGGTACCCGGCGATCAAACCGCCCTGGGGGACGCTTAACGCCGTCGACCTCAACACGGGCGAAATCAAGTGGAAGGTGCCGCTTGGCGAATACAAGGAGCTGACGGCCCGTGGCATCCCGATCACCGGCACCGAGAACTACGGCGGCCCGGTGGTCACCGCCGGCGGCCTCGTGTTTATCGGCGCAACGGCCGATGCCATGTTCAGGGCGTTTGACAAAGAAACCGGCGCCGTGTTGTGGGAGCACGACCTCCCGCTCGACGGCAACGCCACACCCAGCACGTACCTCGCCGGCGGCAAGCAGTATGTGGTCGTCTCAGCGGGAGGGGCCAAGACGAACCGGCCGAAAGGGGGGACGATCGTCGCGTTTGCCCTCCCAAACCCATAATCCGAGGTCCATCCTCTCCCCCCTACCGGTTCACCGACTCCTTGAGTCCATCCCGCAGCGCGCGCCATAAAAAACGAAAAAACGGATCCTCGTCCCGCACATAGGCGGTCGTCCCCACGCGCAGCGAATCATTGGGGCCGGCGGGGTTGCTGTCATGGATGAGAAGGCCGTTTACGAAGAAGGTCTTCAGCCGGTCCTGGAATCGCTTCGAACGATCCGTCTTATCGACAAAATCCATCTTCAGGTCGTGATACCCCACACGGACCTCGCCATCCGCCTGCGCGTCGGTCACGCGGATGTCGAACGCGAGGCTGTCTACTTGCCCGCTTTGGATGCGGATGCCCTTCAGATTGGTGAGCAGCGGCGAGACGGGGTCGGCCGGCATCGCGCTCAGCGTGCCGTGATACCGCATCGCAAAAGTCGACCCGTGCAGCGGCAACTCGAAGGCGACCAGCAGCTGGCCGGCGCCCTGAAATATCGCGCGCGCATACAGCAGCGCCGCGCCGCCGCCGGCGAGGCTGGTGTCGGGTTCGGAATTGATCCTGTAACCAATCAGGTTGACGCGCTCGAAGCGCACCACCCCCTCCAGCGCTCCATCCTCTTCCAGTTCGCGGTACACGATATCCGCCGTGCGGATTGCGACCGAATCGAGAAACACAGGGATCCCGATCGCCTGCAACGCTTCGTGCGGCAGGAGGGGCGTCGTCTTGTTTGGATCCTCCGCGACCTGCTTGTTCTTGTACACATCGAGGAAGGCGGAGTCGATGGCGAGTCCCCCGGCCCGGAAGGCTCGCCCCTCGAGAAAGGTCTTTACGTCCAGCCCCTCCAGGCGGATGCCGGCGATGCCGGACCCCATTCGGTCGCGACGAAACGCGATCCGACGCGAAAACTCCTCCTCGGACACCGTGGGTGTGACCACGAACGAGTCGATCCGCACGAACGAATCGCGGGTGGAGGCTTCAATCGCCCCGACGGAGAACAGGTGTAGACTATCCGGCGCCGCGAAAGCCTGCGGCGCCAGCAGGAGGCGGATGTCGCGGCTGAAGAGGACGCGGGTCGTGTCGAGGGCCGAGGTCGAGTCGACGGCGATGTCGTCCATGGCGATGTCGATCCCGGCCACCCGTTGCCGGCGTCCATCGCCGGCCGGCTGATAGACCACCGTCAGGTCCCGCAGTGCGATCTGCCCGATGGCGATCTCGGGCAGCTGCCGCGCGAGGCGTTGCGTGAGGGTGCCTGTTTCCGCCAGACTATCCGGCGGAGCGCCTTCTCCCCCGGTGCTGTCCGGCAAGGATTCGCCGGCCTCGTACAACAGCTCGGCGCCTTCGAGTTCAATGTTATGGAGGTCGATACGCCGGTTAAAAACATACGGCGTTATGCGAATGCCGGATATCGCCAGACGGGGCGCCACCACCGTCAGCCGCGGTTCACCCGCCGACGAGTCGGCGATCAACGCCAGGTCCTCCACCGCCACAGACCGCTGAAAAAGCGAGAGCGTCACCTCGCCAACGCTAGCGCGGTAGTTGCTGCCGGCTTCGGCGAGGGCCTCGTTGATGCGACGCTCGACAAACGGGGCGTCGACCGTCTGCTTCACCCACCACCACCCGCCGACGAGCGCTCCGCCGAGCACCACAACGAACACCGTCAAGAAAAGCCAGATCGTGGTATGCTTCATGGCGAGAATGGCGGAC
This sequence comes from Rhodothermales bacterium, assembly GCA_034439735.1. Classification (NCBI taxonomy): domain Bacteria; kingdom Pseudomonadati; phylum Rhodothermota; class Rhodothermia; order Rhodothermales; species Rhodothermales bacterium. Next base: position 3,302 of record JAWXAX010000207.1, read on the forward strand.
GGCGACGGGTGGATAGGTAACAGGTTGAAGGCCACCGCCGGCGTGTTGTTTCCGGCTCCGCACAGATCGCACCGGCGGAGCGCCCACTCGGGGCGGCTTAGGTTCGGCATCGGAAGCCGTAGCATCGCCTGTCAAACCCGGGAATGAGGCTCCTCATGCGCGGAAGCATTTTCCCTGCATGTACTCCCCCAGAGCCCCCTGCCTGGCGTCGGCGCACGCTTCCCGGCTTCGGCACGGTGCTCGCCTTTCGCGCGAGCGCCCCCGAATCACCTTACGTTCGCCGAACCGATGAACCGCTCCATCCGCCGCTTTTTCTCCTATCCCGCCAACCTGTTTTATCTGGTCTGCCTGGTCGCGCTCGCGGCTTCGTGTGATAGCATCCGGGCGGATACTGATCCGGATGTCGATCTGACGGACGCATCCTATGTCGCCGCCTTCGAGGAAGGCGCGGCGATACTCACCAGCGAGCCCGTCACCGTCTACCGCGACCCCCAGACCCCGATCGGCACAGCGCCGGCCGGAGCCGCGGGCATGGTCATCCGCATCAAACCCAAAAACGGGGTGGAGTGGACCGAAATCGACTTCAGCACCGAGGGCCAGATCGATGGGTTCGTGGACGCCGGCCTTCTGGTGCCGATCGGTATCGGGCTGCCACCCGTCGACAGCACCATCGGCTTCCTGGGCTGCAGCATGACGCGGGACAAAGGGGCCGGACTCAACCTCTACACGAATATCTCGAGTTGGAACAAGTTCGCGGACGACGGCACCAAGGTCATGACCCAGTACAGCGGGGGGACGATCGACCGGTGGAGCCTGCCGGGCGACAACGGCTACAACAACAAGTGGGGCGCCTTTCAGGATGGGATGCTGAAGTGGCCGGCGACGGACCTCCTCCTCTGGGAGATCTGCATCCGCGCCGAGGAAGTCACCGACGACCCGGCCGGCTACCTGGAACGCCTCCAGCATGTAAGCCTCCGCCTCGCCGAAGAGGCCCCCGGCATCCCCGTCTTCGTGACCGGGATGGTGCCGTATGAACCCGGCATGAACTGCTCGATCACCGGCCCTGATGGCGTGGCCTTCGCCGCCGAACTGGCCTCGCTCGCCGTGGCCGAGGGCCTCGCCCTGCCAACAACCGGCCTGACGCTGGGTCCGCTAGGGCCCGATCAGGTCATCCAGGACGGGTGCCACGCGAACGCCTCGGGCATGGAGGAGCAGGCGCTCCAGCTCGACACCTGGTTGAAGACGCTACCGTAAGCGCGTAGGGGCCTTTTTAGACGGGGCCGTGCACACCTTGCGGGCGGTGCGTTATCTTCCAGCATCCTCGCCACGCAACCGCCCGCATCCATGACCCGTCGCCGCTTTATCGCCGCCTCCTCGGCGCTTGCCGCCCTGCCGCTCGCCGGCTCCGCCTTCGCCTGGCCCAATGCCCGCCCGGCGCCCTTCCGCATCAGCCTCAACCCCGGCAACATCGGCGTGGCGGCGGACCAGAAGTCGGTGCTCCAGATGGCCATCGACCACGGCTACCAGGCCATCGTCTCCATGCCCGATCAGCTCGCGGCGTTTTCGGAGGTGGAAATGGCCGACCACCTGTCGAAGATGAAGGCGCATGATATCACCTGGGAATCGGGCAACCTGCCGGTCGATTTTCGGACGACGGAGGCCGCGTTCAGCGACGGATTAAAAGCCCTGCCCCGGCTGGCCGCCGCGCTCGAACGCGCCGGCGCGACGCGGATGAACACCTGGATCATGCCGTTCCACAACGAGCTGACGTACACACAAAACTGGAAGCAGCACGCCGCCCGGCTTCGCGCCTGCGCCGAGATCCTCGACGATCACGACGCCCGCCTCGGCCTCGAATACGTGGGGCCGAAAACCCTCCTCACCCGCGGCCGCTACCCGTTCCTCCGCACCATGGCCGAAGCCCGCGAACTCATCGCTGATATCGGAGGGACCAACGTGGGGCTTGTACTGGACAGCTTCCACTGGTACTGCGCCGAGGACACCGAGGCCGACATTCGCGCCCTCACGCCGGCCGATGTTGTCGTGGTCGACCTCAACGACGCGCGGGTCGATCTCTCCCGCGACGAGCAGATCGACGGCACCCGCGAGCTGCCCGGCGCCACCGGCAAGATCAACCTCAAAGCCTTTCTCATCGCCCTCGCCGCCATCGGCTACGACGGCCCCATCCGCGCCGAACCCTTCAACCAGCCCCTCCGCGACATGGACGACCAGGAGGCGCTCCGCGTGACCTACGAGGCGATGGCGAGGAGCTTTAAGCTGGTGGGAGAAGAGTGAAGAAAGTGAAAAGTGAAAAGTGAAAAATGGACTTAGGGGGTGACGTTACGCGCAACGAGTCAACGTCCGTACGCACTACACTTTTCATTTTGCACGTTTAATACTTCGGACACTTTTTGTAGCTGGACCGTTCCTGACGATCAGGCCCCTCCTCGAATCGAGAGCCTGCCCCGTACTTGATACGGGGAGGGGCCTGATTTTTCAAGCGGCAGTGCCCTGATTTGTAAACTGTCCGAAGTATTA
>JAWXAX010000208.1 GCA_034439735.1 Rhodothermales bacterium
GGATACCCTTCGCAATTACCAGCGGAGCAACACGGTCTTTCGCATCCCCTCATCCACCCTTTTTCCGAGTTCGACCGGCTGGATCCACGGGACCAACTCGTTCGAGGACCGCGCCAAGGCCACCCGGTTAGCCCTCCCATCCAATGCGGAGAACGCGACGGTTGAGGAAATCCTGGTGACCTTTATCCATAAGGGAAATAACGTCACCACCGAAGAGTATGCCGTCGAGATCTTTGATGTCGACCCGCTCACCGGCGGCCCGGGAACGCTCCTCGGCGGCCAGATTTTTAGTTACGCTTTCGTCGATGCCGACGAAGACCTCGGCACGCCGGCGGTTACGACCATCCATGTGCTGGACAACCCCATTCCGGTGTCCGACGACTTTTTCCTCGTCGTCGATTTTGGCACCTACGGCTCGGCCGTCTACGAAAGTATCGCGATCGCTTCGACCGATTTCCTGGGGCGGTTCGTGGCGGAAGACTGGGAACAGCTCGCCAGCGGCGGCTGGATCAACATGTCCACCTCCTGGCTGTCGGACGCGGATGACGGCTGGCTGATGTGGCTCGATGCTGTCGTGCGCTACGACGCGCAGTCCAACAACCCTCCGACCATCACCCACACCCCCATCACCTCAGCCACCGCGGGAGAGGACCTGACCATCTCCGCCACAATTAGCGCCACCGGCGGCACGTCGTTGGCGCTGGTCGCTTATGCCCAGGGCAGCAACTCGGCCACGCCGCCGTTGCTGACGATGAGCAACACGGGTGGCAATGTGTGGCAGGCCACGATTCCGGGCACCGACGTCAACCTGCGGGGCCTGCGATACGCCATCGGCGCGGCGGATGGGAATGGTGTCACGGCGAATACGGCAGACTTCAACGTCCGCGTAAGCGATGACGAGGGGCTCTCCCAACCGATCTCCGTGACCGGCTCCACGGAGTCCGCCTACCGCCTCGTGTCGATTCCCGTCGTGGCGAACAATACCACGCCGGCTGCCGTCCTCCAGGACGACCTCGGCAACTACGACCCATCCAGCTGGCGGCTCTTCGGCCTGAACGCCGACCAGTCCTACGGCGAATTCCCCAACTCAGGCGCCATGGCCCCGGGCGCCGCGTTCTGGCTGGCGAGCAGCGAGGCCGGCCGGGAGATCACCACCGGACCCGCAACATCGGTCTCCCTCGCCGGCGAGTACGCGATTCCGCTGAATCCGGGGTGGACTTTCGTAGGCACGCCCTTCAACTTCCCGGTCAGCCGGCCGCAGCTACGGCTGGCATCGGGCGGCACGGTGGACATCCGAACCTTTACAGGCTCGTGGAGCGCCTTCACCGGCTCAATGCAGCCGTTTGTCGGGTATGCCGTGGCGTCCGTGGCATCGGACCAGCTGCTCGTGGCGCCGTTTACGGCCGATGTGCTGGCGCGGTTCGATGGCGAGCCGGCGCCGGCTCGCGCGCTCCCGACGGCAAAAACGGAGGCGGAGGTCGACTGGCAGATCCATATCCAGGCTCGATCCACCCATGCGCAGGATACCGACAACTACGCCGCTCTCTCCGCGTCGTCCAGCCCGCGCTGGGATGCCCTCGATCGTCCCGAGCCGCCGGTCATCGGAGCGTACGTTTCGCTCTATTTCGGTCGACAGGACTGGGACGTGCCCTTCCGGCGTTTCAGCACCGACGCCCGCCCGTTTGGCGCCGGCCAGGTGGAATGGACGTTTGAGCTGAGCACGTCCGTCGACGAACCCATCCAGCTAACGTTCGACGGGCTCGAATCGGTCCCCGAGGACCTGGAGATCTGGCTCCTCGACCGCCTGCTGCATACTCACATCAATATCCGCCGGCAGCCGGCCTATACGGTGGCCGGCTCTCCCGAGGCGTTCGCCGATCGGTTCTCACTCCTGGTGGGTGAGCCGGACGTGTTGGCGGCCACGCTGGCGGGTGCCCGTGAACTCCCTGAATCGATGACCATCGAGAGCTTCCCGAATCCCTTCCGCACGTCCACCTCGATCCGTTTCGGCCTGCCGGCCGACGATGTGGTGACGCTCAAGGTATACGATCTACTCGGAAAAGAGGTGGCCACGCTGCTCTCCCGCTCGGCTGCGGAGCGGGGCTTTCATTCGATTATCTGGGATGGACAGAACCAGGCCGAGCTGCCGGTGCGGTCGGGGATGTATCTCTATGTGTTGGAGTCCCAAACCACCCGTGTTACGGGGCGGACCGTAGTGCTCCGATAACGCTCACCGCCCCCCAAACACGACGCTGAACCGCGCCCAGGCCACCACCGGCTGGCCGTTAAACGTCGCCGGCGCGAACCGCGCCTCGCGCAGGGCCCGCACGACTTCCTCGTCGCACCCCCCGCCAATGCCGTTCACCACCCGGGCCGTCACGAAGCGGCCGTTGGCATCCACCAGATACTGGACGGTCACGCGCCCCGTTATGCTGGCTTGCGACGCCGCGAACGGGTAGCGGATCGCCCGGCGCATCGCTGGCTCCTCCACCACCGCCACCGGCGTGTCCGGCGCCACGAAATACCCCTCCCCATCCGTCACCTTGCCGATCCGCACCTTCAGCGAGTCCGCGATTTCCCGCTGGCGTGCATCGTCCTGGAGCTGCGTCTCGATGGTGGCGAGCTGCGTCGCCACGTACGCGTCGGTGGGTTCGATGCGCTGGGCGGACTGGTACAGGTGGAGCGCGGCTGCGTAAAAGCCGAGCCGGATGAGGCTGTCCCCCTGCGCCCGGTAATAGGTGTACTGCTCCCGCCGGATCTGTGCCGCCAGCACTTCGGGGGAGACAGGCGGTGGCGCCGCAACGGCCGGCTCTGGTTCGGGCTCAGGCTCTTCGGGCTCTGGCGCGACACGCTCCGCCACAGCGGGCGCTTCGATTTCGGGGACAGGCTCGGGCAGCACGTCTCGGGCTGGTATTTCGCGCGACACCGCTTCACGGGTGGGTGCTACTTCTGGGGCCGCCGGCTCATCGACCACCGTTTCAGTCACAGACTCGATCACAGCGGCGATCGGTTCGGGCTCGTACAGGTCGAACTCGACCCCCTCATCCTCTGCCAGCGCTTCCGCGGCGGGAATCGCCGCCGCAAGGCTATCAACCGTCGTAGCCGCCATCAGCGGGGCCACGACGGCCGGCGCGGCCTGCGCTTCCGGGATCGATCCCCCCGGATCCGACGCCATCAGCCGCTGCGCCACGCCCGGCGCAAAGAACACGCCCCCGATCACCCCGATCATGGCCAGGAAGACGATGGCGAGGATGCTGCCGACGAACACCTGCTGCCACTTGACCATCTTCACGACGAGCAGCTCCAGTTCGTGCTCGCGACGCGGTTCTCGGCTCGATTCGCGGGCCGGCGAAGCAGGCTCCCGGTCGTGGCCGTTGGAAAGGGCGTAAGAGGGGGGCTGGGAAGAAATGATGTCGGATGATTCGCGTGGCATGGGACGTTCCGCCTTTTGGGTAGATGAAAGGATTGGGGCGGAGGGTTCGGATCGTTCGTAAGGCGTGGCGGCGACCAGCTCGATGTCGCTGTGCCAGAGGGCATCGCTGCTGGCTTCCTCGAGGTCGATGCCCACGTGGAGCATCGGGCGGGCGGCGCTCGGGCGGAGCCGGCGCGTGCCCACCTCGGCCAGCAGCGCCCCGAACGCGTCCGCCGTGGCCGGCCGGTCGGCCGGGTGGAACGCCATCGCCCGTTCCAGGACGCCCCTCAACTCGGCTGATAATCCGGACGCCCGGTGCAAGGCCGTCTGGATGCGGCCGGCCTCCGAGGGAATCGTAATCGCCGGCGGCACCCGCCCCGAGAGCATGAACAGCAGCGTCGCGGCACAGCCGTAGACATCCCACCAGGGACCGTCCGGTGCGTCGCCGCCCGCGAGTTCGGGCGGCGAGAAGCCCGGATGCAGCGCCTCGTCGACCGCCTCGCACCGGCGGGCGAGTTTGAAGCGGGCCGACTGAAAACCGAGCAACACCGCCGGGCCGGCCACCGTCATGTAGATCGACTTCGGGGTGATGCCGGCGTGGAAGAGCCGGCGGGCGTGGCAGGCTTCGAGGGCGCCCAGCACCCCCTGGACGACGGAAATCGCATCTTCCTCCCCGATCCGGCCCTGGTGCTGGCGGATGTAGGCGGCGAGCGACGCGCCGGAGACGTACGCGTTCACCCGGTACACCGTGCCGTTTTCCTTGAACTGGTCGGTGCACGTCACCACGCCGGCGTGGCGGATGTCCATCAACAGCGCCCCCTCGGCCAGGTAGGCCCCGAGGCCATACTCAAACAGGCGCGGATCGTTTACTTCTAGCGTGGCGCCGTCGCGCCCGCGTTGGGCGAGGCGGAGCGGGTAATACTCGCGCACCACCACCTCGCGCTCCGCCTGGAGGTCCCACGCGAGGTAGTTGACATCAAACGGACCCACGTCGCCGAGTACGCTCTGGACGGCATACCGCCCATGCAAGATACTTCCGTTGGAAAGGATCATGACCTGCTGAGATGTATCGAAAAGCCGTAAACGCTGGCGCCTGCTCCCGAAAGGCACGAATGGGATGGCGAAAGGATGGCATCAAGGTACGGGGGGAAGCCCCGGTTCGGAGTCGGCTATTTCACTAATTGCTTACGGTGCCGCTGGCGCATACGGCGCTTGCTTTTGGCGCAGACGAGCCATTGCATAAGCCGACAAAAGTGTATCTTGCGCTCCACCCGCCACCCTACCCGCCCTCATGTTCGACACGTCCACCCTCAAAATCGCCGGCGGCCTCGCCATCCCGATGCCCGCGATGGCCCGCGTCCGGCAGACGTTCGACGTCCACCGCCTGCCCGATCTACCCGGAGCCGTGCGCGAGCAGGTGCTGCTGCCGGACATCCGCCGGCGGATTATTCCCGGCGCCTCCATCGCCGTCGGCGTCGGCAGCCGCGGGGTCGCGAACCTGGAAGAGCTGGTCCGGGCCCTTGTCGGCGCCCTGAAAGAAGCCGGCGCCCGCCCCTTCGTCTTCCCCGCCATGGGCAGCCACGGCGGCGCCACGGCCGAGGGGCAGACGCGGGTGTTGGCCGACTACGGCGTCACCGAGGCCCGCGTCGGCGCGCCCGTCCGCGCGACCATGGATACCGTGGAAATCACCCGCATGCCCGACGGCACGGTGCTCCACATGGACCGCCTCGCCCACGAGGCCGATGGGATCGTGCTCATCAACCGCATCAAGCCCCACACGACAGTCCGCGGCCCCATCCAGAGCGGGGTGATCAAGATGATGGTGATCGGGATGGGGAAGATCGCCGGCGCCAGCATCATGCACACGGATCATGGGATGGATCGCTTCGCCGAGGTGCTGCCGCAGGCCGCCGCCTGCCTGATGGAGCGTATCCCGTTCCTGTTTGGCATCGGCGTCGTGGAGGACGCGTACGACCACACCGCCCACATCGAGGCCCTCCCCCCCGAAACCCTCCTCACCCGCGAGGCCGCACTGTTAACCCTCGCGACGGCCTACATGCCCCGCATCTGCTTCGACGACATCGACGTGCTGGTGATCGACCGGATCGGGAAAGAGATCAGCGGCTCGGGCTTCGACCCGAACATCGCCGGCCGGAATAGCCGCGGCGTCACCGGGTTCGACCGCCCCCGCGTCCAGAAGGTCGTCGTGCTCGACCTCACGGATCAGACCCACGGAAACGCTACCGGGGTGGGGATGGCGGATGTCATCACGCGCCGGCTGCTGAACCGGGTCGACTTCAACTCGACCTACGCGAACGTCATCACCAGCGCCTACCTCGACGGCGCGGCCATCCCGCTGGTGATGGACACCGCCGAGGATGCCGTCCGCCTCGCGGTCAAAACCCTCCTCCGCGTCAAACCCGAACACGCCCGCATCGTGCGGATCGCCGATACACTTTCCCTCGCCGAGATCCACGCCTCCGAGCCCCTGCTCGCCGAGGCGCGGAGGCACCCGAACCTGACCGTCGTCTCGGACCCCGCGCCGATGCGATGGGGATGATGGGGGCGCGGCCCTAACCCTTACCAATCACGAATCATGCGAACCAGGAGTTGAGGCCGTATCAAATGAATAAATCTGACTGGCATTCCCCCTTTCCTCGTCTTCCCCAACTTGATTGGGGATCCATAGGCGGCTGATCGCATGCAGCCGGGCCTTATGCAGGCTGCAGAAAGACAGGAGCACCAACCTCGCTGCGTTTCGGGTACCCCGGGCGTGCTACTATCGCCCTTAAAGACGCATATGCTGCATTCTCATGCTTCCATGGATCCCCAATCAAGTTGGGGAAGACGAACAGGGAGCGTGCGGCGGAAGCCAGTATGCGCTGTATTCCAACTCCTGATTCGCATAAATCGCTATTCACGAATCGCTAATCGCTAATCCCATGACCTCCGCCCCTTATTGGCCGTTTATCGTCCTGTTTCTCGGGATCGCGTTTGTCGTATTCCTGATCGCGGTTGCCCGCATCCACGCGTTTTTGTCGCTGATGATCGCCGCCGTATTTGTGGGGCTGCTCAGCCACACCCTCCCGGGCGACGCCGCGCTGGCACATGTGATCCGGGCGGTGGAGATCCCGATGAGGGAGTTCGGGGTGGTCGCCGGCCAGATTACCTTCGTCATCGCCCTCGCGGCCATCATCGGGACGGCGATGCTCCAGAGTGGAGCGGCGGACCGGATCGTGAATGCGTTGATCGGCGCGTTGGGCGAGACCCGGGCGGCCATGGCGCTGTTTGCGAGCGGCTTCATCATCAGCATCCCGGTGTTTTTCGACACGGTCTTTTTCCTCCTCCTCCCCCTCGTCCTCGCCCTTCGGATGCGCACGGGTAAGGATTACGTGTTGTTCGTGATGGCCATCGCCGGCGGAGCTGCCGTGACCCACCACCTCGTGCCGCCGACGCCGGGCCCGCTCATCATGTCCGAGACGCTGCAGATCGACCTCGGCGTGACGATCATGGCCGGCCTGATCGCCGGCATCCTACCCGGCATCGCGGCCTACGCGATGGGCGCGCGCCTCAACCGCAAGATGGGGGTCACCTTCCAGCCCTCCAACTTCGTATCCGCCCCCCCTCAGCAGCGCGAAGGCGGGTGGACGCCCGGGTTGCTCCTGTCGCTCGCGCCGGTGGTGCTGCCGGTCATCCTCATCAGCATGGCGACCGTGGCCACGGCCATCGGGAGCGACAATACGGCCGTCGCGTTTGCCGGCAACAAAAACGTGGCGATGTTCATCGGGACGGCGATTTCGCTGTGGCTGTGGGCACGCCGAAAGGGCTGGGGGATTCGCGAGGTGGGGGATGCGATGGGCGAGCCGCTGCAGATCGCGGGCGTGATTATCCTCATCACCTGCGCCGGCGGCGCGTTCGGAGCGATGATCAAGCTCTCCGGCATCGGCGACGCGATCCAGTGGGCGACAGCCGACCTGTCCGTCAGCTACATCCTGCTCGCCTGGATCATCGCGGCGGTGATGAAAATCGCCCAGGGCTCGGGCACCGTGTCGATGATCACCACCTCCAGCATCATGCTCGCCCTGATCGGCGACGGCGCCGGCCTGCCGTATCACCCGGTCTACATCCTGCTCGCCATCGGCTTCGGCGCCATGGTGGTGACCTGGATGAACGACAGCGGCTTCTGGGTCGTGGCCCGCATGAGCGGCTTCACCGAACGCGAAACCTTGCGAACGTGGACGGTGACGCTGGCCACGATCGGGGTCGTCGGGCTGGTGGAGGTGCTGATCCTGGCGGCGCTGTTTCCGATGAAGGGGTGATGGCGTAGGACTTGATTAGCGAGTAGCGATTAGCGATTAGCCAATAGCGATTAATGCGAATCAATAGTTGAGGCCGTATCAAATGAATTACTGATGTTACGCAGCGACCAGTTGTTGGCGTGCGCGTAGTTCTTTGAAACTCGCCTTCATTGCGGGCAGCCATAACCGAGCGACAAAGGCGAACTGGTTGACTCCTTCGGCCAGCGAGAGGCATTCCAAC
>JAWXAX010000209.1 GCA_034439735.1 Rhodothermales bacterium
CGGCCGGCCGCCATACACGAGCGCCACGCAGGTCAGGGCGAAACTCATCCAGCGGGCGCTGGCCGCGAGTTGCGGTTCGCTGGCCAGATCCAGCCCGGCATACCCCGCCACGGCCAGCAACATGACGTTGCCGGCAAGCGCCCACGCGGCGCCCACGCGGCGCAACAGCCGGCGTTCCGCCTCCGGCACGCCGGTCGGCTCCTGGGCCGCGGACTGGAGGCGGTAGCCGAAACGGGCGAGCCAGCGGGCGATACCCGATAATGAAACGCGCTCCGGCGACCAGCGCAGACGGAGCCGGCCCCGAACGAGGTTCAAACGCGACTCGCCCACGCCGACCAGGATCTGGGGCATCTGTTCTACCAGCCAGACGCAGCCCGCACAGTGGATCCCATCCAGTTGAAAGATGCCGCTCCGTGAGCCATCCGCCTCCAGGCAGGTGTGAGCGTCCAGGAACGGTTGGCTATCCAGCTCGGCCAGAAACATCGCATCAAGCCGGGCTTCCGAGGGCCGCCCGGGCCCTGTTTCCTGGATGTCGCGCAGGCGGTAGAAGGTCGCGTCCAGTCCGGCATCCTGGAGGGCGTGATGCACCATCTCACACCCCGTGCAGCAAAACGCCTCCGCCTGAGGCCGATGCGTCGCCGGCAGCCCGCAATGGGCGCACGGAACGGTGCGGACATCCGTGGCCCGAGGGGCGATCAATAGGACGGAGGTGTCATTCATAGTGTGGTACTACCGACAACTACAACGTCTTGCGGATGGTAGTGATAAACGTCGACGAATCGCGGAGGGCGCGGATCTCGAAATCCCACAACCCCTCGCCCGCGGCCGGCAACAGGGCCTCGTAGGCGCCCGTCTCGGGATTCAGCCGGAGGTCGAGTTCAGCCTGGGCGTCGGAGAATTGAGGACGGAAGGCGACGAGGGTCACTCGGGCGTCGCGTACGGGCTGGCCGGCGACATCGTGAATCAACAAGCTAATTCGCTGGCCGGATGCTACATCCAGACGAGCCGTCCAGCCGAGGGCGTCGCTGCGGGCCTTTTCGGCTTTCAGCACGTCCCAATCGACGGCCTTCTGGTAATAATTGTCGATGACCTGCGCCCCGCCATCCTGGTTCGCGAGGAACAGGAAGCCCATCATAGTGAGGACGCTGGTGGCCAGGAGACCGATGACAAAGGCCGGCCACTGCCAGCCCGAATGGGGTGGCGGCGCCCCGGCGCTGGGGTGCCCGTTAGGGGTTGACGGTTGCATGGGCGGATGGACCGAGTAAGGGGAAGGGGACCGATTCCGTGAAGCCGTCCAACGTAGTAAAGGTGAACGAGGCTTCGCGGCTGGTCGCTTCGTGGAAGAAAGAGGTCGGCACGACGATCCAGGCTTCGAGCCGGAGCATCTCACCGGGTTGGAGTTCGACGGGATGCGCGCCCACGAACCGCAGTTCTATCTCGTCGGGCATCGTAGTGGCGATCGTCATGGCGGCCGGCGTGCCGGTCTGGTTACGCAGCCGGAAACGAAGCCGATTGGCGACCGTGCCGTCCGGCAGCTCCATGAACGGCGAACCGGTTACGCGGCCGATGTTGATGTCGTAGTTGGATCGTGTCATCAGCCCGACCACGAACAGGCTGCTGACAAACACGATGAGCAACGTGTACAGCACCGTGCGGGGGCGCAGCAGGCGCGATTTCTGGCCGGCCAACGCGTGTTCGGAGGTATACCGAACCAGGCCGAGCGGCTTGCCGATCTTGTCCATGATCGAGTCGCAGGCGTCGATGCACTGGGTGCAGGCGATGCACTCCATTTGCAGGCCATTCCGGATGTCGATCCCCGTAGGGCAGGTCCGTACACACGCCAGGCAGTCGATGCAATCGCCCATCGCCGGCCGTTCACCAGCGGCTTCCTCGTCCATCGTCTTGCGGGATCGCTTCGCCCGCGGCTCGCCGCGCCCGGGGTCGTAGGAGACGATGAGTGAGTCCGTGTCCAGCAGCACAGACTGCATGCGGGCGTACGGACATGCGATCGTACACATCTGCTCGCGAAAATACCCAAAGTCGTACAGGATCAAGCCCGTCGTGAGGGCCATCATCCCGAAAAACCCGAAGTGTTCGCCGGGCGGCGCCAACACCCAGTCGATCAGGGTGGACCATCCAATGAAATAGGCCACGAACGTATGCGCCAACACCAGGGCAATCATCAGGTAGATACTCAGTTTGAGCCCCTTGCGCCACGCCCGGTCCCAGGTGAGCGGCCCCTCGTCCCGTTTCTTGCGGATGTGCTCCTTGCCTTCGATGAGCCGTTCAATGGGTCTGAACACAAACTCGAGGTACACCGTCTGCGGGCACGCCCAGCCACACCAGACACGGCCCAGAAGCGCCGTGCCCACGACGACGACCAGCACCAGGCTCACCCCGAACAGGAGCAGCAGCAGCGTGTCGGTCGGGTAAAACGTGAGACCAAGAAGTGCGAATTCGCGGTGTACGAAATCCAGCAACACAGCCGGCTTTCCCCCGATGTGGATCACCGGCAGCGCCAGATAGAGGACTACCAGGGCATACCCCACCACCTTCCGCCAGAACATAAACCGACCCGGGCTGGGCACCGGGTAGATCCAGTGCCGCTTGCCGTCGGCCCCGAGTGTGCTGAGCACGTCCTCGGGAGACTCGAGGATCCGGGGAGATTCCGTCACAAACGACGGGGGTTGTTCGGAGTGTTTCATGGTCTTCGCGCGCCAGCTTTACGGAGCCGGCGTGCCGTAGTCAATAGAGAGGTTCGTTACGAGCGGGCCCCGTTGGGACACGATACATCGTGTCCTCGCCATCGCGGACCACGGCGCCGTTCATTACGATTCCGCAACAAGTTCGCCCTCAGGCGCTTTCGGGTTGGGCGGATTGGTGCCCTGCAGCGACTTGATATACGCCACCAGCTCGCCGCGTTCTTCCGGGGAGAAGATCGGCTCCCAGGGCGGCATGCCTTTCTCCAGCACGCCCTTCGTGATCACATCGAAGAGCGCCGTATTCGAGGCGCCATGGACCCAGTACGCATCGGCCAGGTTAGGCCCGATAAGCCCCTGTCCTTCCGCGCCGTGGCACACGGCGCACTGCGCGGCGTAGTGGGCCGCGCCGGCCTGGGCCATCAGCGGGTTGTCGACGATCATATCCAACGCTGAGGCGTCCACCGCGGCGTCGGGGTTGGCCTCGGCGTACGCATGGCGCATCACCTGGAGTTCCTCCTGTCCCTGCGCCAGATCGTCCTCATAACTATCGAGGAAGCCCATGTAGTGGACGCCCAGGACGTATATAGGGGCGAAGATGATGCTGATCCAGAAGCCCCAGACCCACCAACCCGGCATCGGGTTGTCGTATTCCTTGATGCCGTCGTAATTATGCCCCCGGATGATGGGGGCGTCGTCGGAAGTGCCCTCCGGTGCGGTATGCGGGGTTTCAGACATGGTTCTTCTCCGTTGGAAAGGGTTCTGCTTCGTTCAGAGGCATGTGCTTGGCGGCATCCCGGAAGCGGCCGGACAACGTAAAGGTCCAGACCAGAATCAGGGTGAAGGCCAGCACGAAAGCGATCAGGCCGACTTCGGCCAGCGCGCCGGTTTCGAGCGCGCGTACGGCTTCCTTCATCATGGGATCACCCCGGCAGACTGTTGAAATTCAGGCGCGGCCTTCAGGTCCTTCCCGAGACGCTGCAGATAGGCAACCATGGCAATGATCTCTTTGCTCTCCAGCCCGGCCGGCCCACCCTGGGCGGCCACGCCCGTGGCGATCTGTTCCGCCTGCTGGCGGGCATTCGCGGTCGCGTTCGCAATATCGTCCTCCGTATAGGGGACGCCGATACGGCTCAGCGCGCGGAGCTTGGTCGGCAGCACGTCCAGATTCGCCTCCTTCCGAAGCAACCAGTCGTAAGGCGGCATGAGCGAGCGCGGGCTCGTCGAACGCGGATCCTCCATGTGGCGGACGTGCCACAGATCCGGGTACTTGCCCCCGACGCGGGCCAGGTCCGGCCCGGTGCGCTTCGAGCCCCAGAGGAACGGATGGTCGTACACGAACTCACCCGGCTTCGAATACTCCCCGTAACGCTCCACTTCGTCGCGGAACGGCCGCACCTGCTGCGAATGGCAGTTGTTGCAGCCTTCGCGGATGTACAGATCCCGGCCGGCCAACTCCAGCGGCGTATACGGAGTGACGGTCGATATTCGGGGGATATTGCTCGACACCAGCGCCAGCGGCAGGAACTCGATCGCGCCGCCTACGAGGATAGACACCCCGACGAGTATGGAAAAGAGCAGCGGCCACCCTTCGAGCTTACGATGCAGGCCGTTTGTCCTGATAAATTGCTTTGCCATGGGATTCTTGTGATAGATAGGATGGCGCTCTACGCCGAATGACCACTGGCGGCGGTCGGGAGCGCGAAGGCCGGATCGGGCAATTCTTTCGGCGCCGAACGGGCCGTCTGCACCATATTGATGAGCATCAACACGACGCCGGACAGGTACATGAGGCCGCCGATGAGGCGCACCCAGTACATAGGAACGATTTGAATGACCGTCTCCATGAAGTCCGGATACGTCAGCCGGCCCGCTTCGTCAAACGCACGCCACATAAGGCCCTGCGTGACGCCGGCGGTGTACAGTGCGAACACGTACAGCAGCATCCCGATCGTGCCCAGCCAGAAGTGCGTAGTGGCCAGCTTCTGGCTCCACAACTCCGTGCGCCAGAGCCTCGGCAACAGCCAGTAGATCATGCCGAATGTCATGAACCCGTTCCAGCCCAGCGCGCCGGCGTGGGCGTGGCCGATCGTCCAGTCCGTGTAATGGCTCAACGCGTTTACCGCCTTCACGGAGAGCAGCGGGCCCTCGAAGGTGGACATGCCATAAAACGTGATCGCGATCACGTACATCTTGAGCACGACGCTATCCCGCAGCTTGTGCCAGGCGCCCCGGAGGGTGAACAGGCCGTTGATCATGCCGCCCCAACTGGGCATCCACAACATCACCGAAAAGACCATCCCGAGCGTCGCCGCCCACTCCGGTAGCGAGGTGTAATTGAGGTGATGCGGGCCGGCCCAGATGTACAGAAACACGAGGCTCCAGAAGTGGACGATCGACAGCCGGTAGGAGAACACCGGCCGATCGGCCGCCTTCGGCAGGAAATAGTACATCAACCCCAGAAACGGGGTCGTAAGGAAGAAGGCCACCGCGTTGTGACCGTACCACCACTGGATAAAGGCGTCCTGCACGCCGGCGTAGATCGAGTAGCTCTTAAACAACGTCGCCGGGATCGCCAGGCTGTTCCCCACATGCAACACAGCGATCGTGATGATGGTAGCGATGTAGAACCAGAGCGCCACGTACAAATGCTGCTCGCGGCGGTGCTTGAGTGTCATGAAAAAGTTGACGCCGAAGATGATCCAGATGACGGCGATCGCGATGTCGATCGGCCACTCGAGCTCCGCGTATTCCTTGCTGGTCGTGATGCCCAACGGTAGCGTCAGCGCGGCCGAGACGATGATGCCCTGCCACCCCCAAAAGTGGATGCGGCTCATCAAGTCGCTGAACATCCGGGCCTTGCAGAGCCGCTGCGTGGAATAATATACGGCCGTGAAGATAGCGTTGCCGCCGAACGCGAAGATCACCGCATTCGTATGCAGCGGCCGCAGCCGGCCGAAGCTCAAATATTCGCCCAGATTTGCAGGCCAGTACGGCAGCTGCAGAGCGATGAGCGCACCTACGAGCATACCTACGAGTCCCCAGATGGCCGTCGCCCAGACAAACATCCGGACGATGCCCTCGTCATAGGTGAACAGCTGGTAGTCGGATCGCTCGGATCCCACACCAGGTTGCAGGATTCGGGTGCCAGTTTCCATGTGTTTAAGAGGCTGAAGAGAAATACAGAGAATTGCCGCAAGTAAAGAATGGGCCACCCGCACGGGTGACGGTGTGGGCGCCACAGGCGGCGTGGGGCGCTCCCCTCCGGCCGTGCGAGGGAACCCCTCGGATCGCGTAGTGCGCTCCCCTACAGCACCAGGTGAAATCAGTCCACTCGCCCCACACGCCGCGAGAACGGCGAAGAATTGGAGTACGATGATCGAGAACGGGGATGATGCCGGGTTCTTCGAGCCTACGTTACCCATGGAGCAAGGACAGGATCTCCATGAATTTGCGTGGAAGCAGGCGTGCCGCGAGGCATAGTAATGCCGCTCTCCTTATTTAGCAACGACTTATCTCAGCCGGCGCCGACACTCTCGACCCACTGGATCGCATGTTGGAGCAGCTCCGTGGCGTTGTCGAGATCCAACTTGCTCTTGATGCGCGCCCGGTAGGACTCTACTGTTTTGATCGACAGGTGCAAGCGCTCGGAGATCTCGCGCGTAGTTTGCCCGCGGCCCGTCAGTTCGAACACCTCGAGTTCGCGGTCGCTCAGCACCTCCATGGGCGACGTGCCCTGCGCGCGCCGGCCGGCCAACATACCCATCAGTAGCCGCTCGTTGATGTCGGCGCTGACGTAGATCCCGCCCGCCAGTACGCGACGGACCGCCTGGACGATGACATCGCCGGCCTCCATTTTCATCACGTAGCCGCGCGCGCCGGCGCGGATGGCGCGTTCGGCATACAACGACTCATCATGGCGCGAAACCACGACGATTTTCACGCTTGGATAAATCGCCTGAAGATGTTTGATGAGCTCGAGCCCACTCATGCCCGGAAGCGAGATATCGATGATGGCGATATGAGGGCGCGTGGCTTCGAACAGCGTCATACCATCCTCCGCGCTATCCGCCTGGCCGATCACTTTTAAGTCAGATTCCGTTTCCAGCGTCATGGCCAGTCCCTTGCGCATCAAAGGATGGTCGTCCACGATGATGATGTTGTACGTCATGGTCGTCGTCGTTTGGTAAGAACCGGCGGGTACAACCGTACAGGCCAGCGCTCACGTGTATCACAAACAGGTTATGATAGTTCGCCGCCCGCGAAGGCAGCGGTTTGCTCGTTGGACGTATTCGCATAGGGTACCGTACAGGTAATCACCGTGCCGTCGGCGGGACTGGTACGAAGGTCAAGCGCCGCGCCGATCATCTGCGCACGGTATTTCATGATGTTGAGCCCCATGCCCACGTTGTCGCTCTGCCGGCGCGGGATGCCCCTGCCGTTGTCCTGCACCCGGAGGCGTAATTGCCCCTGGCCGGCGGCAAGTAGCATCTTGATCTGGTTGGCTTCGCTGTGTTTGGCGGCGTTGTTCGTCGCTTCCTGTGCAATCCGATACAGGTGTGTGGCCACGGCGCTGTCGTGGACATGCACCCGGTCCCCGATTTCCTCGAACGTGCAGGGAATGCCAAACATATGCGTGGCATCGGCCGCCAGCCGCTCGAGCGCGATTGAAAGACCGTTGCTGTGGAACTCGATCGGCACCAGTCCACGCGCCAGATTGCGAGCCTGTTGGTCCGCCTCTTTTACCAGCCGCGCGATCTCCGCGACATCCGGGGCTTCGGGTATGCCTTTTTTTTCCAGACTCCGCGCCAGATTCTGGGCGATCAACCCGATACCCGTCAGCATCTGCCCGAGCCCGTCGTGCAGATCCTGCCCGATCCTCCGGCGCTCTTGCTCGCTGATGCGAAGCAGCTCGCGCTCGAGCTGGCGCTTGTACGAAATATCCCGGACGATCCCTGTAAAACTCCGCATGCCGTTTGTGAACACCTCGCTCACGGCCAGATCCATGGGGAAGACGCTCCCATCCTTTCGCATCCCCTGCACCTCGCGTCCGATCCCGATGATTTTGGCGTGGCCCGTCTCGAGGTAACTTTTCAGATAACCGTCATGCTCGTCGCGCACGGGCTGTGGCATGAGCATCTGGAGGTTATGACCTATACACTCGATCGCCTTGTACCCGAAGATCCGCTCGGCCGCCGCATTAAACGACAAAATGGAGCCCCGATCGTCGATGGTGATCACGGCGTCCACGGTGGTTTCGACCACGGCGCGCGCGTTGGCTTCGCTCGTGCGTAAAGCGGCTTCCAGTGCCCGCTTTTCCGCCCGCCGCTCGATCCGGGCCCGCGCAAATGTCAGCCGGCCCCTGAGGCGTACCTGAGATAAGGGGGGGAGGATAAAATCGTCAACCGCGTACTGGAGTAACGCCTCGGCGCTGATATCCGGCTCGTCCTCATACACGGCCATGACGAGTGGAAAACACTGTTTCTCCTGGATCATCCGGGCGCAGGCTTCCAGTACCTCGGGCGTCAGTTTGCACAGGACGACTAATGCCGCGTTCTCCTGCGCGCAACGCGCACGCAGCGTGTCCGCGGAATCCATATACTCGGAGCTGAACCCGCAGGCGGCGAGTGCTTCCTCCAGATGGGGTTGCAAGGCGCCGGCTTCGGACAGAATGAGGCTTTTCACGTGCGCGCAGGTTCGTGTGAACGAATGCAGAAGAAGGCATCGGGCAATATACGCCGGCCTCCCATACACCTACGTACAAACTTCCCTTGCCGCGGCGTAGTGAAATCCCCTACGTCGTCCCCCTGGAGTCGACAAGCGCGTGCGTCACGATCTTCTCGTCAACGGCCTGTCGCGGCGCCTGCCCGACGGGGCTCCCAACGGGATAACCCAGGCGCAACACGAGCTGCGGGTTGGGCCGGTCCACCAACCGGCTCAGCCGCTCACGGATGGCGGGCACCTCGACGGCCTGGTTGAGGAACGAGGCGGAGAGCGTTTGAACGGTGGCCGTGAGCAGAAAATGCGCCAACGCCTGGCCCGTATTGAGCCAGGCGACGCGGTTCTCGATGGGCGTGCTAAAGACCGCGATCGCCGGCGCACGCGCAACCTCCGCTGGATCGAACAGGGCTTTCTCGCCCCCCCAATCTTCCAGCTCCCCGCCCGTTGTGCCACGGCGCGCCCGCGCAAACGCCGGCACGAACCGCGGGGCGTTTGCATCACCCGTCCAGGCCGACAGCTCGTCGCGCAGGCGGTCGTTACTGCGTTGCGCGCGTTCGCCCTCTGCGATTAATGCACCGATCTCGGCTTTTTCCTCAGGTTTTGTCAGTATATCCACCCGAACGTGTTCGCACTCAGCCGCGGCCCGGAGCGCGTCGATCTGAAACGGAGCCAGCAAACGAGCGGCGAACTCGCCCCGATAGGTGCGTCGCTTATTGATCGCCATAAAAAGGCGGTGCTCGTCGAGCGTTGCGTCACCAGGCTGAACAAGCCGAACGCGTGCGACCAGGTTCAGCTTATCCTGATCCGGAAAGGTGTGCACGATCGGGTGATGCCGATAGTGTTTGGCCGCTGCCCGAAGGTTAAACAACGCGGAACCGCAACTCATGATAAGCTGCCGGTGGGACGGGTCCAGAACCTTCATGGCGCGCGACGCATCGGCGTAGATCTCGACCTCGTCGTCCAGTACCCGGAAGGACCACGGCTGGGTATTGTGTAAGGAAGGGGCGAGGACGGCGTAATTCAGTAAGAACTTGATCTTCTGACTCACGGAGTCCTGCCATGGAAAACCTACCTCCTTGATTTTCCACGGATTCTGGGGGAAAAGAGACGTACTCATCACGCTACTGCTGAAAAAGGATACGGCCATACCATCAGGACTGCGAAATAGAAGGAGGAGCCGGAACGCCGGCCGCGGCGTGCGCGAGGTAGACGGCGCGGTCGGAGTGCCGGATGACCCATTCGGTCACACTTCCAAGGAAGAAGCGTTCGATGACGCCCCGGCTGTGGGGCGCGATAACGATCAGGTCGGACTGCAGCCGCTCTCCGGCTTCCCGGATGATGCTACCGGCAAAACCCTCCTCCACCGTCGACCGGGCGACGATTCCCGTCTTTACCAGGCCGGCGGCCAGAGCGGTCAGTTCTTGTTCCGCCTGGTGCTTGCGCTCGGGCATCAGACCATACAGCACATCCGCATCGATCCCCCAGGCCGGCAGTGGAGTATTCGGGAGTACATACAGCAGATCGATCTCGGCGCCAAAAAGGCCGGCAAGCCGCGTCGCGGCGTCGAGTTGCGCCGCGCTGGTCGGCGATAGATCCAGCGGCACCAGCAGGCGCCGCACCTGGAGCGGCTCAACGCCTTCGCGCACCGCGCACACGTCACACGATGCACCCCGGATCACTTCCTCGGCGACGCTGCCAAGCAGAAAACGACGCAGCCCGCGCCGGCCGTGGGTTCCGATCACAATAAGCTCGACCTGCTCCTCCGCCGCATACGACAGGATCATCGGCGCCGTGGAGGGTCCGTGGGTGTGTACGCGCTTGATCCGAAGATCGCCGGCGCCCATCCGTTCGATCAGCGCGACCATTCGGGCGTCCGCCTCATCCTGGAGGTGTTTGTAAAAACGTCGTTCATCAAGGGCGGCCAGGTAGGCACTGTGCAAGGGATCTTCGCCGAAGGTTGGCGAGACGTGTAGCAGATGGAGCTCCGCGCCCTGCCGGCGCGCCATATCGATAGCCATCGCTAACGCGGGGGCGGACGACTCGGAAAAGTCCGTGGGATGCAGCATGCGAGCGAAAGAGGTCATGGTCGTGCTCATCGCTGATCGACGGGTACGGTGTCCGAAACGGTCGACGCCAAGGAGCCATCCGAGCCGGCCACCACCGATTTACCCAGCGGCTTCACCGCAAATACGGCGCACGGCGCGTGGCGCGCGACACGTTCGGCCACACTGCCCATAAAGAAGCGTCTGAGACCCGTCAGCCCCTGGGTAGCTATGACGATCAGGTCCGTCCTGTTTTCCTCGGCGAACGCTGTGATCCCGGAAGCGGCATGGCCGATGCGCACATCGAGTACGGGCTGCCGATCCGCGGGGAAAAACTCGCGCGCCATCTGTTCCAGCATGTCGCGGGAGCGATCGAGCACGAGGTTGACGGTTGATATCGGGGCCGCCTCCACGCCATAAACAGTCGGAAAAACGGCTTCCTCGACCATATGGAGAAGGGTGACCCGGCTCGAAAACTGGTGGCTCAATTCGGCGGCGTATGAAAGGGCCTCGCGCGAGTAGTCTGAGAAGTCCACCGGCACTAAGAGTTCGATCGATTCCTTGGAGAATAGCCCCATGGCGTCCTCCTTGATCGTCAGAACCGGACACGGCGCCAGGCGCAGGACGTGTTCCGCCGTGCTGCTGCGCAACAGGCGAATTGGCCCGTGGCGGCCGTGGGTCCCCATCACGATGAGGTCGATGTCGTACCGATTCGCGTACGATACGATGGCTTCCTCGGCGGTTTTGCCGTAAATCTCCGCCTGGACCACCCGCACCCGCTCGCCGTCGCGGATGTCGATCACGCGATAAAACGGATCATCAAGCGTCCAGGCCGGCGATGCCGGCGCGGTGTCGTTGGTGGCGTAGTAGGCGAGGGGGTTATTGGCCTCTTCCTCGTTTACGCGAGCGTGGAACACCACCACCTCGGCATCAAATCGGTCCGCCAATTCAGCGGCTGTCGAAAATGCGTGCTCCGCGCACTCGGAGAAATCGGTCGGGAATAAGATGTGGCGAATGGCTAACATGGCTCCCACCTGCTGGTCTGGTGATCGAATCGTGAGAACGACGGAAAACGAATTACGCGGGATGTGACATACGATAGGAGACCTACGATGCGGCCGTCGCGGGCTCGTGACGAACCGTCCGCGCCAGGGGCTTTGCCCCACCACCCCGAAGGGTGATCACGGGCGCCTCAGCCTGCCGCACGATGCGTTCGCTGACACTGCCCATCAGGGCGCGGTCCAACCCGGAGAGTCCATGCGTGGCGATCACAATCAGATCGTCACCCAGTTCACGCGCCGCTTCCAGCAACTCGCGTACGGCATGCCCATGGCGGACGATGAAGCGTACCGGCCCGCCGGAGCCGGGGGCCTGCGCATAGAGCTTCTTCATATGCTCGATGACGGTGGCCTCAAGGTCCGGGTTCACGTCATACATCGAGAAGACCCCGGTGTTGTAGAAGGCGGGGTGCATCTTTTCCTCCACGACATGCACGAGGTCGAGCCGAGCATCGAAGAAATCGGCCCATTCTCTCGCGGCGGCGAGGGCCAGGGGGGTGGAATCGGAAAAGTCGATCGGCACGAGGATAGCTCCGACGGACGACGTCAGCGGTTGGGACTGGACCTGTTCCCGGATGGTGAGTACCGGGCAGGGCGCCAGGCGCACGACTTCCTCCGCCGTGCTTCCGATCAATTTGCGGAGCAGGCCCCGCCGGCCATGGGTGCCCAGCACGATGAGATCTACGGCATTCTTGTGTGCGTACTGAAGAATCGCCGGCGCTGCCGCGAAATCGCGCGTAACGCAATAGACGAAACTCGGGATATCCGCCATCTCCCGCCCCAGCGACGCGACGTTCTCCTGGATGGCCCCATGCAACATATCCCTCATACGAACCGCCTTCGCCGTGTCCCCGGCGCCGTCCAGGGGAGAGTCCGCATGGATTACTTCAACATACAACAAATGCAGCGACGCCCTTTTGGCGATGGCCAGTTCAATGCCGTCCTTCAACGCCTGCGTGGAGCAAGAAGAGAAGTCGTGAGCAACAAGAATGGTATTGATGGTACGCATGGTACTTCCCTCTGCTGGTTCGTGAGGAAGGCTTTGGCTTAAGCGTACGTGAATCGTGAGTCCCAATCTGAAAGGACGCACCCACAGGTAGGAGAGGGAAAAGGCGTGTAGTGCTGTCCGGTAAATTCCTACAACTCCTCCACGCTATTCAGAACCTGACAAAGCGGCCGATACCTATCAGAATGGCACGGTCCATGTGGCCGGCCAGCCCTGCGCCGACAAGAAAAGATGTGCGCATGTTCTTTTAACCTCGCTTCTGCGGACGCCTTCGCTGGAACGACTGTCAGGTGAACAGCACGCTCGTTTACGTCGAGCGAAGCCAACGCGCTCGTCGCGTTACCCGATCGTCGGACTCAGGTGCGCTCGTCGTCATGCAGCAACAGGACGACAGCGAGGCCGCCAGTAGATGTGAGTAATCGGCCCCCGATTGCTTTATTTGGAAGCCGACGGTGTTAAACATGGAAGTAAATCTACGTCAATCGGAACGGCTGATCCGGGCCGCGATCGGGGCGATCGTGGTAGGGGTCGGCGTGGTATTCAGTAGTTGGTGGGGCGGCATCGGTCTGGTGCTGCTCCTCACGAGCCTCTATGGCGCCTGTCCCTTTTATGCCGCCACAAGCTCGATCATCGCCCTCCTGCGCCAGAAGTCTAAAGCGCACGGCTGAGGATTAGCGATTAGCGATCAAGGATGTATTAAGACCAATCCTTGATCGCTAATCGCTAATCGCTAATCGCTATTCGTTAATCTCAATAGCCTATCGCTCGAATGCGGGGGGACTCGCTGGATTCGCCGGCCAGCACTTCCACCGTTTCGTCATACAGTTTGTGCGCCCGCGCGGGGCTATCGCCGATACATACGACGCCGAGTTTTCCGAATTCGGACAGGGCGCCGATGAGATGAAAAACGACGCCCTGTTGGGAGGGGCCATGGAAATGCAGATCGTGGCAGACGGCAATATCGATCAGGTCGTCCGGCGTGAGCCCCTTATACGAAGGGTCCTCCATGTTGTCCGATGCGTAGTAGAACCGGGGCTGGCCCGCCGGCGTGATGTAGAGCCCTGTTTCGGCGTCGTAGGAACCGTCGGCCAGAAAGTGGAGCATCAGATTCGGGTGAGTGGTGCCCCCTTTTCGGAGGTTAATCTCGATCGCGTAGTGCCTCCAGCCCTCGGGCTCGGGAATCGAGATAAAGTCGATCCCGAACCGCCCCAACACACCCCGATTACGGAGCACCTCGGCCACCCGCAGTCCGGCTTCCTGGATATCCAGCCTGTAGGCCGCATCGGCGGGGAACGTACACCCCAGAAACACCTGCCCCGAGCGACCGCCCAGCACCTGGTCGTGGGTTGAAATCGGCGCCACGTGACCTAATGGATTGATCCGGCACTGCACCGACGGCGAGCGTTTGCCATGGCCTTCCAGAAAACACTCGACGATGCCGTTCATTTCGGCGAACTTGGCGCCATACCCTTCCCACGTCTCCCCCTCCGCCTCGAATGCGAGACGCCCGGGAAGCACCCGATGAATCCAGGGCAACACCTCTTCGTCCTCCGGACAGCCCTCATAAGAAAATAGCGCATTCCCCTCCCCCGAAAACCCGTCGTCGAGTTTGACGACCGCGCGCCGAAGAGATGGATTTCGGCGTTTGAGCAGCGCCAACGCCTCTGCCGCGTCGTCCATGTCGCGGAGGCGTTCCACCCCATCGGGCATCGCCACGCCGGCCTCACGAAACACCTCTCGGCTGCCGCTTTTTGAACCGAGATCAGCCAATGAAGGATCAGCGGCATATAGCGGGATACCCAACTGAAGCGCCAGTGTCCGCTCGAGGGGCGTGGCGTTGAAGCAACTCATGTGGGCATCCTGGCAGCTCGCCAGCGACTCACGAATCCGATCCAGCAGACGCGGACGCTCCAGAATTTTCTGGGTGAGCGGTTTCGAAGAGGCATCCCCGCAACTGAGCAGCGTGAGCCGGCGCCGCGCATGACTCACCGGAATGCCGGGCAGTAAGTGGAGATAATAATCGATGATCGTCGGGTGGATCGGCTGGCTCGTGATGTAGATGAGTTGCGTACGCGGCATCCGAAGCAGCATCAGCATACACAGGAGACGCTCCTCGTAATGATGCGCCCCGGAGATACGCGCTAGCTGGGCGGCGTCGAGGCTCAGGCTCGGGACGACCACCACCGCACGCGGCCGCTGCGTGTCGGGAAACACACTCTTGAACTGATTCTGCAGTTGCGACTGGAGTTGCGCGAATCGTTCTGCATCTTCACAAGCAAGCGGGCGTGCGGGCATGGCGTGGATCATCGCTGGTGCGGGGATGCTTCTGAAGGAGGCGCTTTTGAACAACCTACCACCCACCCGCCGTCACCCTTGCCGGCGCACGCCCCCTCTGGCTGTGGGGTCCCCCCCGGCAGCCGGCGCGGGCCGGCGAGCCCGGGCTCAAGATCTTACACCTTGGACCTCAACCCTTAAACCGCCCACAGCCCTCAATGGAGCCGATGATGCATGTGCCCTTTGGAGTCAAAAAACGAGACCACCATCATCAGGGTCAAGAACACAACCAGAGCGAGTACGGCGCTTTCAATTGATACCATCATCATACCACCTCAAACAGGCTGATTATGTCGCGCGCAAGCGCGTCAACCAGAATTGTGAACCGGAAATAAGGTACAATCAACCAATGTCGCGGGCAGAGAGGCTAATACGCCGTGGCGTGTAGGACCGTCCCTGTAAGGTGGGGCTGGCATCTGTAAAAAGAAAGCCGCACATTACGGATACACCTGTGGCGCCCTCACTCCAGACCGAATAGCAACATGATGCGACGACTGGCCGCTGTGACGTTTGCGGCGATCCTCCTGGCCCTTCCGATCCGCGTTCAGGGCCAGGCCCTCACCCGAGATCAGATGCTTTTTTACACCGCCGAGTGGGAAGGAGAACGCTTCCCGGATGGCCGGCCGCGGGTGCCGGACGACCTCCTCGAACGGATGATGGTCGTCTCTACCGAGCAGGCCTGGGGTGTGCTCCGCGGGGAAGGCTACCACAGCCAGTTCGAAGGAGGCTGGAAGACGATGTTTCCGGACCGACCCATCATAGGCCGCGCGCTGACGGCGGTTTATGTGCCGGCGCGCCCCGAGTTGCAGCAGCGCATGACCGAGCAAGGCCATGCCGAGGGCCGGATCGGTCCGCCGAACTCATGGCCCATCGACATGCTGCAGCCGGGCGATGTGTACGTAGCCGACGGCTTCGGCAAGGTGGCGGACGGCACGCTCATCGGCGACAACCTGGGCAACGCCATTTTTGCGCGCTCGGGCAAGGGCGTCGTGTTCGACGGCTCCGCCCGTGACCTCGAGGGATTACGCGAAATCGAAGGGTTTAACGCCTTTGTGCGGGACTGGCACCCGTCCTTCATCCAGCACATGATGCTGCTCGGCCTCAACACGCCGGCCCGCATCGGCGGCGCCACCGTCCTCCCCGGCGATGTCGTGCTCGCGCGTGAAGAGGGCGTGGTCTTCATCCCGCCCCACCTGGCGCTCAAAGTGGTGGAGACGGCGGAAGTCGTACTCTTGCGCGACCGTTTTGGACACCAACGCCTCCGCGAAGGCACATACACCCCGGGCGAGATCGATACCCGTTGGAGCGAGGCAATCGAGGCCGACTTCGCCGGCTGGCTCGAAGCCAACAAACAATCGCTCCCCGTCCCGCAAGCCCGCGTCGAAGAGTTGCTCCGAACCCGCACCTGGTAATGGCCGATTGACTACTGACCATCAACCATTGACTATTGA
>JAWXAX010000210.1 GCA_034439735.1 Rhodothermales bacterium
ACCGAGCAGGCGACCGAACAATTAACCGAGCAGGCGACCGAGCAACCCTCCGACAACGTCACCAATTACTTTTCCGACAACGTCACCGAGTTATTGACCGAGGACGCAATCGAGCAATCCTCTGACAACGTCACCGAATACTTTTCCGACGACGTCTCCGAGCAATTTGCCGAACACGCGACCGAACAATTAAGCGAGGATGAAGCGATCGCCGCCGGCGAGATGGCGGCCTCTTCCCCGGGCGCGACAGCCAACGGGCCCGCCGCACAAAGAGAGCCCGACGCCGGCGACGAAGAGCTGGACCGCCTCATCGCCGACCTCGAGTCCGCCCGCATCGTGCCGCGGCCGGATTACGAAACGATCGAAGGGCCCAGCCTCTCTGCCCCTGTCGACGACATGGTCTCCGAAACCCTGGCCCGCATCTACGAAGGGCAAAAACAATACGACGAAGCCGCCCGGATGTACGACAAGCTGGCTATCCTCAAGCCAGATCGGGCGGATGTCTTCGCGCAGAAGGCCGTCGAACTCCGCACCCGCGCCCACAGCAAATAGTCAACCGCGATGCCGGATTCCCAACCGCCCGTCCGGCTCGTCGCCGGCGTCATGAGCGGCACCTCCCTCGATGGCGTCGACGTCGCCATCGCGCGGCTCGCCGGTTCGGGTCGCGGCATGACGATCGAACTGGCGGCCTTCTCCAGCATCCCCTACCCGACGCCTCTTCGCGACCTCCTCCTCGCCAACTCTGCCCCGGAAACCTCCTCCGTCCGCCACCTCTCGCAACTCAACGTCCGCCTCGCCCACGTCTACGCCGCCGCCATCCGAACCGCCCTGGAACGCATGGAGCTGAAGCCGGCCGACCTCGACCTCATCGGCCTCCACGGGCAGACGGTCCACCACGTCCCGGACGCCGAGGACTGCGCCGGCGTCCCTACCCGCTCCACCCTCCAGATTGGCGACGGATCGACGCTGGCCAACCTGCTCGGCGTGCCGGTCGTCGGGGATTTTCGGATGGCGGACATGGCCCTCGGCGGCCAGGGCGCGCCGCTAGTGCCGTATTTCGACTATGTGTTTTTCGGGGATGATGCGGAGCACCGCGCCCTCCTGAATATCGGAGGGATCGCCAACATCACCGTGTTGCCGGCCGGGGCGCCGCCATCCGAGGTGTTCGCCTTCGACACGGGTCCGGGGAATATGCTCATCGATGCTCTGGCGCGACAATTCTTCGACCGCGCCTTCGACCACGATGGACGCATCGCCGCCGGCGGCCGGGTTCGGGCGGAGCTGCTGGATACGCTACTCGCGGATCCCTACCTGGCCAGGATCCCCCCAAAATCTACTGGCCGCGAGTATTATGGCCGTACTTTTGTCGATTGGTTCGTGGCGCAAGCCGGCCGCGACTGCTCCCCCGAAGACCTCCTCGCCACCGTCACCGCCTACACCGCCGCCGCCGTCGCCGACGCCATCGAACGCTTCGTGTCGCTCCGGATCGACGCCGTCATCGCCTCCGGCGGCGGCGTCCGCAACCCGGTGTTGATGGCCGCCCTCACGGAACGCCTCGCTCCCGTTCGGGTGTCCACGACCGACCAGTTCGGCCTGGACGCCGACGCCAAAGAGGCCCTCTGCTTCGCCGTTCTGGGCCACGAAACGATGCAGCGCGTCGCTACCGGGATGCCGCGGGTGACCGGGGCTACAAAAGCAGCGCTGGCCGGGAAGATCTGTTTGCCGTCGCGTTGAGCGTTTTGGCGTTGAACGTTGATACGTTGCTCTTCCTGATCGGGCGAGCAAGAACCGCTCAGTACCCCGGGACCGTCGCGGTCAGGGAGATCGCAATCGGAACCACGCCACATTGGCGGGCCTTCGCCAGAGTCAATGGAATGGGCAGATCCACGGTCTCAAATTCCACAAAAATATTCGCTTCAACACAGAGCCACGACGCCATTTCGTCTGGCTCTACCGTCTCGACTGGTTCACGCATCAATTGCACCGATATCTGAAACCCTTGCGAAACGGTCAATGTCTCGAACTCCCGCCATAACTCGGCGTCTGGCACATACCGCTTGACACCCAGATCCGTTGAAACCACGGCTTCTCCAAGGTGTTGGCCCCCCACGATATACGTTAATGTAATTCCTGAATCAGGGCCCCACGCCGCGGTACCAAACTCATTCGTCATCGTGCCATTCGGGTCGGAGGCATGTTCGTAGCGGCGCCAGACCTCCCCATCGATGATGATGCTGGCTTCGATCACGCCCCCTACGACATCCCTGGTCCAGATATACAACAACTGAGAACCTTCCTCCGTCCGAAACGAATACTCCCAGCCGTCATGAACCACTTCCCCTGCAGTTCGCCGAACGCA
Organism: Rhodothermales bacterium; assembly: GCA_034439735.1. Taxonomy (NCBI): domain Bacteria; kingdom Pseudomonadati; phylum Rhodothermota; class Rhodothermia; order Rhodothermales; species Rhodothermales bacterium. The sequence goes on from JAWXAX010000210.1 coordinate 2,360, forward strand.
TCGAGGTATATCATATAGGCACTGGCTCCGGTCTCGGAGGATACCGCGTACTGCACGGTGACCTTCCCGTCGTCCGCCGGCCCCGAGTCGCACGCGGAAAGCGTCAGGCCGGCCAGTAGGATATAAACGAGTTGTTTGCTCAAGCGCATACCTCACAGGGTGTGTTACCGAACCAATACCATCTTGCCCATTTCCTCCCGTTCACCCGCCCGCAGCGTGTAGAAATAGACCCCGCTGGCGTGGGATCGGGTCGATTGGAAGGCGACCTCGTGGAGGCCCGCGTCCTGGAAGGCGTCGACCAGGAGTTCGACCTCCCGTCCCAGCACGTCGTACACCACGAGGTGCACATCGGTCGACCGGGGAATCAGATACCGAAACGTCGTGGTCTGTGAAAAGGGATTCGGGAACAGCCCCAGGAGTACGGCCTGTTCGGGCCCTTCACCAGGGGGAGAAGCCGGCGCGGAGGGCGAGATCGGCGTATAGGTCTGCGTCAGGTACCGCCCGCTTCGGAGCGGGGCGCCCCCTGGCGCGCCCAGGATCGCCCCGGCATCGATAGGCTGTGGTTGGCCCACGGCCTGGAGGTAATAATAATACGCCTCATCGGGATCGAGTCCCGCGTCGGAATAGGCCGTGGCATCCGCCGGCAGGGTCGCGATGTGTTCGTAGCCGCACGGGATCGATTCATCGTCCAGGCAGCCGTTGACGTAGAGGTTGTCCGCCCATCCTTTGGTGCGGTACACCTCCCAGCGTTCCACGGCCGGGCCTTCGGGCGCCGGCGTCCATGCCAGATCGATGGTGTTCGGTGGCCGGCTAGTCAGGGTGAATCGAGTCGGCGCCCGCGGCGGCTCGGCGATGGGGTAGATCGTCATGCCGTCGCTCGCTTCGAAGGCGTCTCGTGCCCGGTAAAACGTCTGAAACAACGAGTCGCGGGCGCTCAGCACCCACTGGTTTTTGGTCTGATACTCGGTTCCGACAAACACCTGGCTGTAGTCAAACGCGGTCGAGTCGATCCGGCCGTCCCGATTGGCATCGTAGGCGAGGGGTTGGTCGTCCAGGGCTCTCCCGCCGGCTATATAGGTGCGACCGATCTTTGTGGCGGCATCGAAGCTGAGCCCGGCAACGCCCTCCGAGACGGTAATGTTCACGCATTCACCGGGCCCCATGTCGTAGGGACCGTACGCAGAGGTTGCGGCATACCCTCCGGCAATCCGACCCGTCAGTTCGAAGCTGCGCGAAAATTTCCAGAACTGACCGTCCGGCTGGTTCCGATCCGCAAAGTGGGGGTAGACGCGCCGGCAGGGGATACAATCGTATTCCGAGTTCCCGAGCGTCGGGCCGACGATACCCAGGCGATAATAGGCGGCCTGGGTTTCCCTGTCGTAATTCAAGTTACCGTCATTGTCCAGGTATGCCATGACGCTGGGCTGGCCCCGATCGTAAGACGGATCGGTGGGAGAGCGATCGGCATGGAGTGTGGCGCGCCCGGGCATGGTAGCGGCGGCCAGGCGGCCAATTCGGTCGCCGGGGGCGTTTTTATAGGGAGAGGCTCCTGCCGCAACCAGGGGCTTTCCGAGGTCATCGTAGATATCGGAGGAAAAGAAATCCCATCCCGTCCAGGCGTACTGTGCCGTAAAATCTACCGGATAAAGCTCGTGGCCGTCACCCACGACATCATAGACCGTAAAACGTCCCCAGCGATGATCACCCACGGCATCCACACCATTCACGGACTGCTCGGCCGTGCGCCACGCGGAACTATGAAAAAAGAACACCTCTCGTAAAGTTTGACCCGGCAATTCGATCTCGTCATCCGCGTCCATGTTTCCTGTGTTGCAGAACGCATAATCGACGAGATGATAGTTGTCGTGGAATTCGTTTGTGAAGGCATAGGCTTTTCGGTCGACCTGTATACCCATCGATAGATGGCTGACGGAGTGGACCATGCGATCCGCCGCCAGGTCGGGGTCGATCTCGTCCAGACGGGCGTCTTTCTCGAACGAAGGCACCCCGTTCACTTCAACGATCGTGTCCTCGTAGCGCCCGACGAGGGCATGTGCGATACTCGTTGTATGGGCCGATTCCGGGATTTGGTCGCCGGCCCGCGTTCCCAATCGCGCCACAAAATAGGGGTGCGCCCGCCCGCTCGTATCGATCCAATCGCGTACCCCGACCCAGAAAGCGCCTGTTCTCAGGTGCCCCGAATAACGAAGAATGGCGGGATACTCCATCCCAGCCGCACCCTCTCGATATCCTCCCGATGCCGTGTACGCATGGTGATAGGCGCCGATATCCAACCACTGGAGTTCGGCCTGTTGTAGGACGCCGACCCCGTAGGCATTGCTGCGCAGTGTCAGATCGGGCGCCCGATCGTGTGTCACTTCGAGGACATACGGCCCGTTGTTCGCCTCAGTCAACTCGAGGATCGTATACGTCGCGTCCCGGGCTCCCGGCAACGCGGTCGTGCCCAGATACCATTGATAGCGATACCCTTCCCCCGCAATCCCCGAAACCAGGTTGACCTCCGAGCCTTCGTAGAACGCGTTTTGTCGTCTGACGAGCAGGTCGAGGGGGCGTTGGGGGGCATACACAAACGTAAAACCCTGCCCCACATTGGGCAGCAAGGAGTCGAATGGAAGGAGGTTATCCGCCACATCAACCACACGGAGCGCGGGGTTGGAGGCGCTCAGGTCGGGGATGCTGGTGAATAGATTGCCGTTGATACGCAATTCTTCCAGCCGGCTGAGCCCCGAGATCACATCCGTCAGCTCGCCGCGTAGCACGTTCCCCTGAAGATCAAGCACCATTAGAAACGCCAGATCGCCCAGTTCCGGCGGAAACGTCGTGACCCCGATCGCGAAGTTGATGTTATTGTCGGGGATCTCAAGCCGCGTGACCCGCCCGTCCTCTACCGTGACGCCGTGCCACAGTGCAACCGGCCTTGTGAGCCAGTTCGTGTCGACGATCCACTGCTGCCAGTCGGTAGCATTAAAAAAGGCCACCAGCGCCAGCGAATCGGCCACATCGACGGCAGCCGGATGCCCCTCGTCGATCTGGGATACAAGCTCAGGCCGGCCGGCGGGTGAAGCCGATCGATCCTCGGGCGGTACCCATCCGATGGCAAAAAAAACCAGGGGGAGCGCCCAGAACCCGTTTTTTCTATATCCCATCATAAAACACGCATCGCGTCCGGTTAGAGGTCTCAAATAAAAGGATGTTAGGCCCGGATTCCAAGACGTCCACGTCGAACTGCCCTATCGGAACGACACGCCCCGCTTCGAGTGTACAAGTGCGCCTGATCGGGCCTAACGACCCCCACCCGGAACTCCGAACCCGGAACGCCTCATTCCATCCCATGCAGCCCACCGACCCCACCTTTACCCCCGTAACCTCCGTCGGAGAGTTCGGTTTGATCGACCGCATGGCGGCCGCTCTCGGCGATTCCGCCGACCCTGAATTGCTCAAGGGGATCGGGGATGACGCCGCCGTCTACCGCGTCGGCGCCGGCCGCGTACACGTCGTCACGACCGACGCGCTCATCGAGTCGGTCCACTTCGACCGCACCTTTTCCCCCATGCGCCACCTCGGCGCGAAGTCGATCGGCGTCAACGTGAGCGACATTGCCGCGATGAACGCCCTGCCCCGGTACGCCACCATCGCCCTCGGCCTGCCACACGACGTGTCGGTGGAGATGGTCGACGAGTTTTATGCGGGGATGAGGACGGCTTGCGAGGCGTACGGCCTGAGCCTGATCGGAGGGGATACCACCGCCTCGCAGAAGCTGATGATCTCGGTGACGGTGATCGGGGAGGCCGATGAAGACCGGATCGCCTATCGCAGCGGAGCGCAAGTTGGCGATGTGTTATGCGTCACCGGCGACCTCGGGGCGGCCTTCGCCGGCCTGCGCGTCCTGCTCGCGGAACGCGCCCAGCTCCAGCGCGCGGGCGACGAATACCGGCCCGATCTAAAAGACTACACCTACGTCATCCGCCGGCAGCTCACGCCCACCGCCCGCCTCGGCGTGGTGCGCGCCTGGCACAGTGCCGGCATCCGGCCGAACGCCCTCATCGACATCTCGGACGGCCTCGCCTCGGAAATCCAGCATATCTGCCGGAACAGCGCCGTCGGCGCCCTGCTCGACGCCTCGACCCTACCCATCCACGCCGAAACGCGCCGCGCCGCCACCCACTTCGCCCAGGACGCGGACACCTACGCCCTGTACGGCGGCGAGGACTACGAACTCCTGTTCACCATGCCGCCGGACACCCTCACGAAGATGGACCCCGCCACCTACACCGCCATCGGCGCTATCACCGAAGCCTCCGAAGGCGTCAGCATCCAGACTCCTGAAGGCGCCGTCATCCCGCTCGAAAACCGGGGGTACAAGCACTTTGGGGGGAGCAGCGAAGGGGGGTGACGATCAGGCATCAGTACAGGAACGTGTAATTCAACTTGATCAAGAACACGTTCTCGGGGAAGATATCGAAGGTGGTGTTGAATTGATCGTTGAGGGACCGGTCGTAGGGAGAGCGGTTCCAGGGAGCCAGGGGATTCAGCATGTCCTCCGCGCTGCGGCCATGGGTCCAGACCAGGAAAAGCGACGAACCCGGGCGGTACTCCCAGCGGAGCACCACGTTTGATTGCAGACTGCTGAAGGCAAATTCATCGCGCTTCGGGTACGCATCGTACGCGGCCAGGCGGTCTCGATCTTGCTGTATCTGGAAACGATCATACCGTCCACGGGCCGCGAACAGCTGGCTGTACACCTGAAGGGACAGCTTGGGCGTGAGGGTGACGGTACTCCGCAGCGTGAAGTCGGCCGAGCGCGTATCTCGGGCGCCGAAAACCGACACGTAGTAGGTCCCAGCGGAGACCGGATCGACGCCGGCAAACAGGGCATCGAGGAGCGGCGTATTGTCGATCGGGACGAAGTCATTCGGGGAGAGGTCCGCCGGCGGAGCCGTTTCCCGTCCGATCTGCCAGCCACCGCCTGTACGCTGGAAGGTTTCATTGGCCGACCAGGCGGTCACGTCCGTTTCCCAGCCGCCGCGTAGTTCTCCCGACAGGGACAGGCGGGCGCCGGCGTTCCACGTCCCTTCGAAGGCGACTTCTACTTCCCGGCCCCCGTCGTCGAAAAACCGGCCTTCTATGCCCGGTTCTACCACCCAGTTACGCCGTGTGTCCGTCTCGAATTCAGCTTCCGTGGAGAAGCTGGTGGGCCTGGCCCAGGGCAACAGACCACGGGTCTCGAAGATGTCGTACCCGGCGGATAGATTTTCGAGTTCGACACCGATATTAAATCCCTGAAAACCGCGAAACGTCCAGCGGGTCTGTACTTCGATTTCCTGCCCGAGGTCGAGCCCTTCGTCGTAGGAAAACTGCTGGATAAACGAAAACTCCGCGTTGGCCCGGCTAAAGGGACCGAAGGGCTGCCCGCCGCTCAGGTTGTGCTCCACATTCGAGATCAGGGCGAGGAAGTTATTCTCCCGGAGTTGCCCGACATCGTTGGGATTAAACGTGTCGCTAAACACATCGAATCCCGCAAAACCCGTCCAGTCTCCCTGCCGCTTGCGCGCCCAGATCTTGCCGGCAAAGCCCGTCTCCGTATCGGTCGAACTCGTTTTTAGATTTCTGTTTGTGACCGCAAAAAAGCCCTCGACCCCGTACCGGTTGTCCAGCATGCGGAGGTCCCAGTCGGCGCCCGCGGCAAGGCTTTGCAGGTGATCGACGCCGGCCACGTTGGAAGCATCAAAAAGGGTCAGGATCCCGCCGGCCGATGAGTAAGAACCGATTTGTTGACTGGCCCGGACGACGCCAAAGCCTTCCGAGGGATTAAATCGCGCCCCGGTGGCGGCGGCCAACACGCCGAAGGAGAGTCCCGAATTGGTGCGCCCGGACAGCTTCGTCGCGCCGATGATAGGAGCATCCGCCCCGATCCGTCGGGTATATAGGAGCTGGCCCGGGCCGGCGGCGAATTGGTAGATGTTAGTGCCCTCCACAAAAAACGGTCGTCGTTCCTGGAAGAACGTTTCGAAGGCTGTAAGATTCAGCTCGGCCGGATCGGCCTCGACCTGTCCGAAATCCGGGTTGATGGTCGCGTCGAGCGTGACGTTCGGGCCGAACCCGATCTTGAGGTCGCCGCCGGCATCGAAACGTCCGGTGCCGCTCGAACGGCCCGGGTTTTCTTCGCTTTCCCGGGTTTCCAGTCTGCTCACGGTGTACGGAGAGACCTGTATGTTGCGCCGCGGTTTCACGTTCTGGATGCCTTCGAGACGGCCGAATTGCGCCACCAGATTTCCGCGCTGCGTGCGCGGCACATGCGGCCATTCGGACTCCTCTCCGAGGCGGGGGATGGTGCGCATGAAGTGGATGCCCCACGTCTGCGCCGGCACGTCGGCGAAGCGCAGCATGCTGTACGGAATGCGAAGTTCGACGGACCACCCGAGTTCGGTCATGCGGACGTCCGAGTACCAGATGGCATCCCAGGACGGATCCATGTCGTTGGGTGCGTTACTGCCCCCACCGCCGCCGGGACCTCTACCCCTCGCTCCCGAGAGAATGGCATCGAACTGCACGCCGGCCGCATTAACACCGAAAGAATAGGCCGTTCGTCGGTCGAAATACGCATCGATGGAGACCACAAACCAGTCGGCCCTATTGAAGTCGTCGCGCCGGCCAAGCACTCGCTCGATCGCTTCCGGTTCATCGTCCAACAGGATAGCACCCACGTAAAGACTGTTCGCACCGTACAGGACACGCACCTCTGATCGTTGCGTGGCCGGGGCGCCGTCGATGGGGTCGGACTGCCTGAAATCGGTGATGGCGGCGGCCTTTTTCCAGGCTTCATCATCCAGGATCCCGTCGAGCGTTATGGCATCGTCGACGAATAATGCGTTCAGGGCATCCGTCTGGACCTGATCACCAAGTAACCCCTCGCGGGATTGACCCGAGGCGAACAAGCCATCTATCGTGAAACACGAGATCGTGAACAAAAGAAGTGTCTTCGCAAAGATCCTGACTGGCGTGATCATGGCCCTCCATCTGGTGTGATTGCCGCAGCATGCGCTCGGCGTTCTCGGTAACGTTTGAACGAGAGGATGATACGGGCAGGCCTGGTCGTTTATCCCGACGCTGGTCTGAAAAGCACGACAGCGTTTCAAACGACACCGATTGGGATGTCGGAATCGAACTCACCCGGTCGTCAGCAGCCGGATGCTCATCACCGTAATGGCGCGGCCTAACAGGTAGGTGCGATCGCCGGCCACCCGCACCACCAGCGACCCGCCGCGTGGCGAGGCCTGGTAGGCGTTCAACTCTGTTTTCGCGAGTCGTTCGGCCCAGTAGGGGCCCAGGCAGCAGTGGGCCGAACCCGTGACGGGGTCCTCGTCGACGCCAGCGGCCGGCGCGAAAAAGCGGGAGATGAAGTCGTACCTGGGGTCGTCGCTGGCGGCCGTGACGATAAAGCCACGGCCGGGGATCCGGCGGAGCGCCGTCAGATCGGGGTCCAGCTTGCGAAGGGCCTTCGCGTCGGCGATTTCGACGAGGTAATCCATCCGGTTCTTGCCCACGTACGTCGGCTCCACGCCGAGCGCTCGGGCCAGATCGGAAGGCGCCTTGACAGGCGCCGGCGCCTCCGTTGGAAAATCCAACTCGATCAACTCGCCCCGGCGGACGGCCTTGAGCAAACCACTTTTCGTGTGAAACCGCGCATCCCGGGTGCCGGGAAGAAAACCGCGTTCCCATAACACATGCGCGCTGGCCAGCGTCGCATGGCCGCACAGGTCGACCTCCATTGTGGGCGTGAACCAGCGGAGCCGGTAGCCATCTACTTCCTTGGTGAGAAAAGCAGTTTCGGCGAGATTCATCTCGCAGGCGACCTCCTGCATCCAGGCCTCATCGGCCGGCTGTTCAAGGATGCATACGCCGGCGGGGTTGCCTCTGAATGGGGTGTCGGTGAAGGCGTCGACCTGGAAAAGCGTCATGGGAGTGCAATGGGCAACGTGCGAAACAAGAACGTGCTCGCACAAAGGATGAGGCGGGAAATGGGCGGCGAGTAGAAGATACGCGTACTTGCCCCATAACACCACTCATTCCGAAGAGGTACCCACAGAACTCAATACCGGTACTCTAGCGCCGGCGTCAGTGGCGTGTCGGACCCGTAGACCGTCAGAAACAGCCGCATTATGCCTGAGGCAGACGTCCTGAGGGGCACCAGATCGAACGATCGTTCTTCCTGGATGTAGGCCTCGCAAGAGTCCCCGTTAGCGTCGTGGATCAGCATCAGGTCGTAGGCCGGCAACGGAGAGGCGATGGGGGATACTTCGCTGACGATCCTAAAGAAGTGATTTTGGCAGCCGCCGCTGTAACCCACCTTCACGATCAACGAATCGCCCCGGACGAAGGTGGTGTCCGTGGCATAGGGGTCTTGCTGGACATCGTCTGCGTCGCGTTGTTGGATCCGCGCGTCGTCCACTTCGTCGTTCGCGCCGACCGAAGCCGAGCAGGCCGCCAGGGAAATGGCCAGAATGACACTCAATAATCGATGCATGCTCGTAACCGGTATGCAGGAGAAAACCCTTAGACCCCATCGCGCTGGCTGCCATTCCTGGCGAGTGCAAAAATTGCACCGGGCGTCGGGTTACGGCCCCTGATGGGGGCCTAACCCGACCTACGGGTGCTATTCCAAACGAATGCCGCTGGCGTCGGGTTACGGCCCCTGATGGGGGCCTAACCCGACCTACGGCCTGACGCGGTTGACCGGCCTCAATTCACCCTGCCCCGCGCATCCACCTTGATTTCTTCCAGCACCTCGTCGCCCTCGACGAGGTACATCGCGTCGAAATTATTAACGACGACGCAGGCATGGTTTGGGACGACGCGCACGCGGGCGCCGATGTCCAGCGTCGCCCCACCGGGTACGCGGACCCAGCCGTGTTCTTCCGACAGCGCGACGAGTTGCGCGTGGGGCAGGGATTGCATCATCCGGGCGTTATACAGCAGGATGCCGTGGCCCTGGGTGTTGTAGCCGGTGTCCGACGTAAACACCTTCTTGCCAGCGTCCAGAAACAGCTTATCGGCGCCGGTTTTGTCCCGGTGCCGGCTAATGACAGTAGCCTGCACCGTCAACGCACACTCGGCGAGGTTGGCCACGCCGAGGCCCACCTGGATGGCGTCGTTGAAGAGGTAGTTGCCCGGGCGGATTTCGGTGACGGTGAAGCCCAGGTCGACTCGGTTCTCGAAGTATCGCATGGTCGGCGTCGAGCCGATGCTGATCTCGAAGCGGCCGGCGCCGGCGGCGTCCGCGTTGGGGTCGATGAGCCCGAGCTGGTAGAGGCGGCCGGCGTAATCTAGCATCCGATCCCGTTCTTCGGCGCTCACGCGGCGGAGCGCCTCCTCGGGGGATTCGGTAATTTTAGGGCCCTGGTAGCCGTGGCCGGCGTGCGTGAGGATGCCGCCGAGGCGCAGCCCGGGCAGGCGGCTCACCCGTTGCGCGAAGGTGACGGCGCGCGGATGGTCCCAGGGCACGCCGCAGCGGCCGTAGCCACAATCCACCTCGATGAGCACCTCCGCCGGGCGCCCGTGGCGGGCAAAAAAGGACGATGCGGCATCGGCGCCTTCGTCGGTGTCCACGCAGAACGTAATGCGGGCGCGCTCCATGAGGACCAGCAGGCGGGCGAAGTCGCGGTCGCTGACGGGGGTATAGGCAACACGGATGTCCTCGAAGCCGGCCTCGGCGAACACCTCGGCCTCGCCCACCTTTGCCACCGTGATGCCGCTCGCGCCGAGGTCGCGCTGGCGCCGGGCGAGGCGGATCGATTTGTGCGTTTTGGTGTGCGGCCGGAGGGCGACCTGCTGTCCCCGGGCCTTTGCCTGCATGCGGCGCAGGTTCGCGTCCAGGCGGCGATCCTCAATCAGAATCGCCGGCGACGGCAGGTCATCGAGATGCATGGCTGTAGGGGATTACGAGCGCCGGGACGTGCCTACTTGCCCCATGCTCACCCGCAGGCGAGCGCGTTCCAGGGCACGTTTTGCACGCTCTTTGTCGGCTTCGGTGCCGGAGGTGAGGAGCGCCAGCGCGCGGGCCTCGGAGGCCTTTGCCCGTTCGATGTCGATCGATGACGCCGGCTCCGCCGCTTCGGCGAGAATCGTGACGGTATTATTGAGCACTTCGACAAACCCGCCCGTCGTGGCAAACGCGATGCGTTCACCACCCGGCGTAGTGACGTAGAGCGGCCCGATGTCTATGGCCGCGATCATCGGCGCGTGGTTGTGGAGCACCTCGAACGTGCCCGCCACGCCCGGCGCCCGCACCCGCTCCGCCTCGCCGCGAAAAATACTGCCGCTGGGGGAGACGATATCGACGTAGAATGATGGCATGGTTGGTGGGCAGGTTGCAGGTTGGCAGGTTGCAGGTTGGCAGGTTGGCGGGTTGCAGATTGGCAAGATTCTCCACTATCGAGAAACCTGTAACCTGTAACTTGCCAACCTGCAACCATTCAGCCCTCGCTGAGCATCTTCTCGCCGGCGGCGATGACTTCCTCGATGGCGCCTTTGTAGGCGAAGGCCCCTTCGGGGTAGTGATCGAGTTCGCCCTTGAGGATCATCTTGAACCCGCGGATGGTGTCGTCGATCTTGACGTATTTGCCGGGGAAGCCCGTGAACTGCTGGGCGACGAAGAACGGCTGCGACATGTAGCGCTGGGCGCGGCGGGCGCGGCCCACCACGAGCTTGTCGTCGTCGCTGAGTTCGTCCATGCCGAGGATGGCGATGATGTCCTGCAGTTCCTTGTAGCGCTGGAGCAGCTGCTTGACCTCCTGCGCCGTGTTGTAGTGGTCCTCGCCGATGATGCGGGGGTCCAGGATGCGGCTCGTGGAGTCCAGCGGGTCAATGGCCGGGTAGATGCCCAGCGACGCGATCTGGCGGGATAGCACCGACGTGGCGTCGAGGTGGGCGAAGGTCGTCGCCGGCGCGGGGTCCGTGAGGTCGTCCGCTGGCACGTAGACGGCCTGCACCGAGGTGATCGAGCCGGACCGCGTCGAGGTGATACGTTCCTGCATTTCACCCATCTCCGTGGCGAGCGTCGGCTGGTAGCCCACGGCGCTCGGCATGCGGCCGAGGAGGGCCGACACTTCGGAGCCGGCCTGGGTGAAGCGGAAGATGTTGTCGATGAAGAAGAGCACGTCGCGGCCGCCGAGGTCGCGGAAGTACTCGGCGATCGTCAGCCCCGAAAGGGCCACGCGGGCGCGGGCTCCGGGGGGCTCGTTCATCTGGCCGAACACAAGGGCAAGGCTGGAGTTTTTCGTGGCCTCGAGATCCACCTTCGTCAGATCCCACTCACCCTTCTCCATCGCATGGTTGAAGGCATCGCCGTAATCCACCACGCGGCTCTCGAGCATTTCGCGGAGGAGGTCGTTGCCCTCGCGCGTGCGCTCGCCGACGCCGGCGAATACGGACAGACCGTCGTGCGCCTTGGCGATGTTGTTGATGAGCTCCATGATGAGCACCGTCTTACCCACGCCGGCGCCGCCGAAGAGGCCGATCTTGCCGCCGCGTGCATAGGGCTCCAGGAGATCCACCACTTTGATGCCCGTCTCGAGCATCTCCGTCGCGGCCGCCAGCTGGTCGAATGGCGGAGGCGGCATGTGGATGGGCCGGCGCTCCGTCACCTTCGGCTGCGCGATGCCGTCGATCGCCTGACCGACCACATTGAAGAGCCGGCCGCGGATCTCGTCGCCGATCGGCATCGAGATGGGCTGACCAGAGTTGTTCACCTTCGCGCCCCGGGTGAGGCCGTCCGTCGAGTCCATCGCGATCGTACGGACCCGATTCTCGCCCAGGTGCTGCTGCACTTCGAGCACAAGCAGGCCGGCGTCGCCGCGGTCGATCGTGAGGGCGTCCAGAATATCCGGAACGGCGTCTGCGGGAAATTCGACGTCCACAACGGGGCCGATGATCTGGACGATGCGTCCCGGGGTCAAGGTAGCGGTAGCTTCCATCTGGAACAGACTTCTATGACTGACACAGCACGCACGATCGCAGCACGCGTCGATCCGTTTACGACGCCGGGAGGGCGGTAGCATTCGGCCAGCAGGATCGGCTATCGAGATCCTGCCAGCGGGGAGCTGCCGGCTCTCTGGAAATGCGACCTGGATAACGGCCAGAACAACCGACTCGGGTCTCCCCCTGTACGAACGGCGGGCGCCGCGGGCGACCCGCCTCCTCGCTGGACGTGCGAACTGTCAGCAACATGAATAAAGAGCGCGAAAAACAATGCGTTTCCTCCTACTCGTTCCTGCCCGATTGGATCTCTGAGGAGTTGGAAATTTTTTCGAAACCGAAACAAAAACAGCAGGAGCCACACCAGATGGGATGGGGTGCGGCTCCTGCATGTTGCCTGGTCAGGGTCTGGGATGTGCTCAGGGGGAGGTGAAAACGGAGTTATTTAAGCGCGTGACGTAGCGACCGTCAGAAACCGTCCATAATCCAGGTTCCCAACCCGTAGAGACACGTAACTTCGTGTCTCCCTACAGGCCGCGCGTACCGTCGGTTACTTCAACAACACCATCCGGCGTGTTTCGGTGAAGTCGCCGGCCTGGATTCGGTAGAAGTAGGCGCCGCTGGGCAACGACGCGGCATCGAAGGTGACGGTGTAGACGCCGGCCGCCACGGGGGCATCAACAAGCACGCGCACTTCGCGGCCGAGGAGATCGTACACGGCCAGCCGAACGGGAGCGGTCTCGGACACCGCGTACTGGATTCGGGTGGAAGGATTAAAGGGGTTCGGATAGTTCTGCGCCAGTTGGAACGCTGCCGGCGTCGCTGCCGGCGTCTCTGCCGCGACGATGGCGACCGAAGAGGCCGCCTGCTCGTTGATCTGAAGCTGCGCCGGCGTGTTTTCCAGCGCCGGCCGGCCAGCGAACCGCACTACCGCCAGCGTGTCTGCCCCCAGACCACGGGGAGAGGCGAGGACGATCCGAGCGCCGTACGCGGAGCCACGAAACGCCGCGCTGACGCCCTGCCCGCCGCCCTCGACGAGGCCGATCGGGGCCGCATCGGACGGCGGGAGATCTACCGTAAGCGACCGAACGACGCCCGACGGCGCGGCGCCCATCAGGGCGACATGGGTTTCGCCATTCCGCTCCACCGGCCGGCCCCAAGCCAGGCCGATCGCGGCGGCTTCGCGCTGCTTTTCGGTGGCACAGCCGGCTTCGGCCGGGAAACAGTCGGTATAGCCGGCGACCAGCTGAAGCACCATCGCCCCATCGAAAGCGGATACGCTGCCGTTGGCCGATACGTCGGATGCCTCCAGGCCCGCGCCGGCGAGCACATTGGTTTCGGAGGCGTGCTGGAGGATCCGAGCCGCGTCGTACGCGGTCACCGCGCCGTTCTGCGTCGCGTCCCCGAACAGAATGGGCCGGATCGTCACGGTTCCAGACGTCCCGGTCGCCGTCGGCGTGCCTTCATTGAGCATGATGCTGCCGAAGGCGACGTTCGTGGCACCCAACGTGGCGCCGGCCACAAAACGCAGCCGGGCGATGGCGCCAGCGCCGACTACGGCCTTCACGCCGGCGGCTACGATGGAGACGGCGCCAGGCGTGTCGTTGTTGTAAACGAGCGTCATGCCGGCGTGGTCCGGCCCGCTCAAGGTTCCGTCCAGTGCGATGCTTTGCAGGGTCAACTTAGCGGCATCGTAGGTGAGGGCGATGTTAAAGGCCGTGACATTGAGGCCCGTAAGGTCGCTGGCGACGACATCCACATCAAATACCTGACCCGGACTCGCCGAGGCGGGGGTGAGCGTGAGGGTGGTCGCCTGCTGGGCCCGTGCCGGCCGAGCTACCGATGGGGTGATCGATGCCGCAATCAAAAGGAGAAGGGCGATTGGTATCGCCGCGAGTCGCCTCGAAATCCGTAACATACAGGATCCGGATGGTTCGAAAATCGGAAGCCGGTGGCGGGTGAAACGGAGGGTGGAAGTTCAGCTGCTACCGGGATAGGTGGTGATCTGCCAGAGGCGAGAAGCAGGCCAGAATGGCCACGGCGTTTCTCAATGACCCGCGTGGAGGCGCCTTCTACCGCCGAAAAGCCGCTTAAGGAAGCGGAATCGCGGCCGAGGCCCTCCGGCACGACCCGGATCTACCCGCCCCGATCGCGCCGAACCGGCGCCAAAAGGAAACGAGGGGTAACCAAAGGTAATCGGACGAGGCGGTGGAGCCGGCGATGCGGGCGGCGTATCTTGGCATGCCATATCCATCCTCATCCGCCATCCCATCATGCGCGCCCGCACCGCTCACGTCACAGCCTGTCTATCTACCTGCTGGCTTCTGCTCCTCCTGCTATTCCCGCTCGCTGCGTGGGCCGACGATCTCCCCACGATCGAAACCAAAACCGCCGGATTCGTCCGCCAGGCCGGCTTCCTCCCGCTGTACTGGGATGCGGATAAAGGGGAATTGTGGATGGAGATTGGGATCTGGAACCAGGATCTGCTCTACGTGACGTCGCTGCCGGCCGGCCTGGGATCAAACGACATCGGGCTCGACCGGGGGCTGGTGGGCAACGAACAGGTCGTCCGCTTCACCCGCGTCGGCCCGAAGGTGCTGATGGAAGCCCCCAACCTCCAGTTCCGCGCTATTACAGACAACGCCGCCGAACGGCAGGCCGTTGCGGATGCATTCGCGACGAGCATCGCCTGGGGATTCACGGCCGCCGCCCAAACCGGCGACCGGGTGCTGGTGGATGTCACGCCGTTTGTCCTCCGCGATGCGATGGCGGTGACGCGGACGCTGAGCGGCCAGAACCAGGGCGCCTTCCTGTTGGAAGCGTCGCGCAGCGCCGTCTACCTGGATCGCACGAAAGCCTTCCCGGAGAACACGGAGTTGGAGGCGCAGCTCACGTTTCTGTCCGACAACCCGGGCCGGTACGTCCGCGACGTCGCCGCCGACCCGTACGCCGTCACCCTCCGCATGCGGCAGTCGTTTGTCCGCCTCCCCGAACTCGGCGCCTACACGCCCCGCGCCTACGACCCGCGCTCGGGCAGCTACGGGATCGAATTCGTCGACTACGCGACACCGGTCTCCGAGCCGAAGGAGCAGCGGTATGTCGCGCGTCACCGGCTCGAAAAGGTGGATCCGAACGCCGACATCAGCGACGCCGTCGAGCCCATCGTCTATTACCTGGACCCCGGCACGCCCGAGCCCATCCGAAGCGCGCTGCTCGACGGCGCGCGTTGGTGGGAAGAGGCGTTTGAGGCGGCCGGCTTCCGGAACGCCTACCGCGTGGAGATGCTGCCCGACACGGCCGACGCGATGGACCTCCGCTACAACGTCATCCAGTGGATCCACCGCTCGACGCGGGGCTGGAGCTACGGTCGCAGCGTCGTCGACCCGCGCACCGGCGAGATCCTCAAGGGGATCGTGAGCCTCGGGTCGCTGCGCGTGCGGCAGGACTATCTCCTCGCCGCCGGCCTGCTCTCGCCCTATGAAAACGGCGATGGCCTCCCCCCTGAATCGGACCCGATGCTCGCCATGGCCCTCGCCCGCCTCCGCCAGCTCTCGGCCCACGAGGTGGGCCACACGCTGGGGCTGATGCACAACTTCGCGTCGTCGGTGAACGACCGGGCGTCGGTGATGGACTACCCCGCGCCGGTCGTCCGCTTCACGTCCGACGGGGAGATGACGCTGGACGAGGCCTACGGGGTGGGGATCGGCGCCTGGGACATCGTGTCTATCCGGTACAGCTATGCCCAATTCCCCGCCGGCGCCGACGAACGCGCCGCGCTGAACCGCATCCTGGACGACGCCGCGGACGCCGGTCTGAAATATATCGCCGACACCGACGCCCGTGCGCCGGGCGGCGCCCACCCGGGGGCGCACCTGTGGGACAACGGGGCGGACCCTACCCTGACCCTCGAGCACGACCTGCAGGTCCGCGCCCGGGCCCTCTCGCGGTTTGGACTCGGCAACGTCCGCGCCGGCCGGCCGCTGGCCGAACTCGAAGAGGCGCTTGTGCCCATCTACCTCTGGCACCGGTACCAGGTCGAGGCCGTCGCCAAACTCATCGGTGGGGTCGATTACAGCTACGCCCTCCGCGGCGACACGCAGAGCCTGCCGGAAGCTATCCCGGGCATGCGCCAGGAGGATGCGCTGGATGGGCTCTTAAAAACCGTCCTCCCTTCGGCCCTCCGCCTCCCCGAGAACCTCCGCACCCAGCTGCCGCCTCGCCCGCCGGGCTTTTCGGCGCACCGCGAACTGTTCGACGGCCATACCGGGCTGATGTTTGATCCGTACGCGCCGGCGGAGGCCGTCGCCGCGCTGGTTTTTGGGCTGATCCTCCACCCCGAACGCGCGGCGCGCCTCGTCTATCAGAACGACTTCGACGACGCCCTCCCTGAGCTCCGCGACGTCCTCACCCGCGTGTTCGACACCGTGTGGGACGTCACCACCGCCCGCGACGGCTATGACGCCGAACTGCAACGCCTCGTGCAGCAGGTGTGGACGGACGCCCTGATGGGCCTGGCCGTGAATCCGAACGCTCCTTACCCTGTCCGCGCCCGGACGCTGCTGCATCTGCGGGAGATCCAGGTCTGGCTGGGACAAAACCGCGGCCGCGACCCCGAAACCATCGCCCACCGCGACCTCGTCTACGACGACATCGGGCGGCTCATGACCCGGAAGTACGAGGAAATGGAGCAACACCCGGAGCTCGAGACACCCCCGGGCTCCCCCATCGGGCAAGGCGGCTTTCTGGATCGCGTGCGCCGGCGGGAGGCGCTGCTGGAGAACTGGGCGCCGGCGGAGGTGTGGTGTGGGCAGGAGTGAACGCTGCCCTTTCCTTGGTCATCGCGAGCCGGTCCGATGAAATCGGACCGTGTCGAACGACCTCCCGATCGTTCGGGCGGTCTACTCTAAAAGAATTTCTCTGTTAATCGGAACGTGCCCCCGACCTGAAGGACGGGGGCTATTATACCGAGTCGCGCTGCGACGCGTGAATCGACGTGTGGTATGCGTAACGTCTCTACATAAGATGTTATCAACGGCCGCCATGCCCAAATTCCAGCTACTAGTAAGCTTGACCCTGATGGCCTGCGCCGCCGCCCACGCCCAGGTCATCCCCGACACCCTCGACAACCGGCGGTATTTCCCGCTCGGCGTGGGCAACGAGTGGCAGTACGTCGAAACGGATTTTCATTCCGCTATTCCCTCGTATCAGCGTCATCGGATCATTGCGGATACCCTGGTCGATGGGAAGCAGTATTTCAAGTATATCGTCGAAGGCTTCGAGTCGACGAGATAGCGCCCACTTCGACTCGGATCGTTTCGATCTATCCCAATCCCGCCACGTCCACTGTCACGATCGGCTACACAGCACCCCTCGGCGCGGCTACCCGGCTTGAGGTGTTCGATGTGCTGGACCGACGCGTTGATCGTCATTTCCTCGTCGAGCCTGGCGTTGAGGCGACTTACGAGCTGGATATTTCGGACTGGCCGGCCGGGATGTATCTCGTCAGGTGGGTCGGTGTTGCTGGTTTGACGAAAGCCACCCCGTTCTTGAAACGGCCCTGATGGCGGTATTTGTCGGGGTGACGCGGGAGACCGCGCGGGGGGAGAGACGGACGTGCGGTCACGCCGGGTTACACGGCGCGGGAAGAGGCGATCGCGGCGGGACGCCGGGTTACACGGCGCGAGAGGGACCGGCGGACGTGCGGTGGCGCCGGGTTACACG
>JAWXAX010000211.1 GCA_034439735.1 Rhodothermales bacterium
ATGACGATGCCCTGTATTGTAGAAATCTCAACAGTTTGTGAACCCTTAACCTGAAACCACTCACGATAATCCGACAGGATTTACGTGAATGTACTTAGACAACAATCACGACATGACGTCATCCCCTCTCCATATCCTCGGTTTCGCCGGCAGCCTCCGAGCGCGCTCCTTTAACCGCGCCCTGCTCAACGCCGCCGCCGAACTGGCCCCTGAGTCCCTCAAAATCACCGTATTCGACCTGTCCGATATCCCGCTCTACAACGGCGATCTGGACACGGACGAGCGGCGACCCGAATCTGTGCGCCGGTTCAAAACAGCCATCACCGATGCGAACGGCGTTCTCATCGCCACCCCGGAATACAATTACGGCGTGCCAGGTGTTCTCAAAAATGCGCTGGACTGGGCGTCGCGCCCCGGGTTTAAGTCGCCGATGGTATACAAGCCGGCGGCGATCATGGGAGCCTCTCAAGGTGCCAGTGGAACCATGCGGGGCCAGGAAAACCTCAAAACCAATCTACTTGCCATGCTCGCCTCGGTCTTCCCTCACCCGGGTGTAGCCGTTTCGCAGGCAGCCTCAAAATTCGACGACGCGCTCCGTCTGAAAGACTCGACCACACGTGATTTTATCCACGAATTCCTATCCGGCTTTGGTGGATGGGTTCGGCGCATGGTATGAGCGTGTCAGGTTACGCTGCGCAAATCCGACCTACGGCTCCGTCGACGTATCCCGAATAACCAGCATCCAATCCTGCCCCCGCCCGGTCGTCGGCGGCGTGAAGGTCTGAATACCCCGGGTGTCCGAAGTGTGGATAGCATACGTGACGCCGCCGAACCGATCGAGCGTGCTGCTGCCCCGGAAGTAGAACCCGACGACGGGCGCGACAAACAGCAGAAGGACGAGGAGACCGTATCGCATGGCATAACCGCTTGTTTGAGGACCGATTGCTAACTTACGGCTACGCTATCGTCCCCACAACTGCCACCGATGCCATGAGCATATCCACGAGTCCATCGCAGAATCGATTTTATGATGAGCTCGCCAACTGGTGGCCCCTGTTCTCCGCGGCGGCGGATTACGCCGAGGAGGCCGCCTTCTATCTCTCCCAACTGCACAGCGCCAGCTCCCGCCGGATCCGCACCCTGCTCGAAGTCGGTAGTGGCGGCGGCAATAATGCGCTCCACATGAAACCCGGCCTGGAGGTCACCCTGGTCGAACCCGCCGAAGGCATGCTCGATGTCAGCCGCCGGCTGAACCCGGACTGCGAGCACATCATCGGCGACATGCGTACCCTCCGACTCGAACGCACCTTCGACGCCGTCTTCATCCACGACGCGATCTGCTACATGACTACGGAGGACGATCTCCGCCGCGCCTTCGAAACCGCGTTCCTCCACTGTGCCCCCGGCGGAGTCGCGCTCTTCGCACCCGACTTCACCAGCGAAACCTTCCGTGTGGGGGCCGACATGGGCGGCGAGGACGGCCCCGATGGCCGTGGGCTCCGCTACCTGGAATGGATGTACGATCCCGATCCATCCGATACAACCTATGTCGTCGACTACGCGTTCATGCTCCGCGAGGGCGACCACGTCGAGGTTGTGCACGACCGGCACATTGAAGGCCTCTTCCCGCACGCTCTGTGGCTCCGGCTCATCGAGGAAGCCGGCTTCGAGGCGTCCGCTGTTCCATTCGAGCACTCCGAAATAGACGACATCGATCTGGTCGTATTCATCGGAAAGCGCCCCGCGTAACGCTGGCCCTGGTGATGTATTTTCCGGGCGCAACCAACGGTTTCCATGTGCGCGCCTACAACCCCATCTCCCACATTGCCGTCAATAAACCCGCGCCGCCGTCCCTGATCATGCACGGCGATCGGGATTCGCTGGTACCGTTTAACCAGAGTGTGTTACGCTACGAGGCACTGTGCGACGCCGGCAAAGACGTCACCTTCTACAAAATCGCTGGCGCCGATCATGGCGTGCGCTTCTGGACGCCGGCGGTCATGGACGTCGTCCACGCCTTTTTTGACCAGCACTTGAAATAACTCATTGCGCTACGGTATTGAATTCGATATCGAATTCCCCTTCCGTGACCGTCCGGGTACCCGTCGCCGTTGAACCCGGAGAGGCAGGGGCGACAAACGAAAACGTGCCGGTAATATGCTCGGCATCCAGTTCCGTGATCGTGCCGCTTCCGGCGGTCGCGCCGGCCGCGGCGTTGCGTATTGCGCTTGGGTGCTCTACTATTAACGCACTGTTTACACACTCAGGTTTAAACATCCACATATCCTCTCCCAAGTATACCCACTTGCATATGTGCCGCCGCCTTCTTCTATCGTTGTTCCTGCTTGTGCTTGTACCCGCCGCCTTCGCGCAGTCGGGAAAGGTGTTCGACAATCTCACTCTCGAGAGCACGATACTTAAGGGCGAACGAAAATATGCCGTCTACCTCCCGCCGGACTATGAGACCTCCGAGCGGAGCTACCCGGTGCTTTACCTGCTCCACGGCGGCGGCGACGACCAGACTGGATGGGTGCAGTTCGGCGAGGTGCTCAACATAACGGACAAAGCCATTCGGGAAGGCGTGGCTACCCCGATGATCATCGTCATGCCCGACGCCAACACCGGCCGCAGGGGCTACTTCAACGACATCCGGAACGAGTGGCGGTACGAGGACTTCTTCTTCGAGGAGTTGATGCCGCATGTCGAAAAGACCTACCGAATCAAGGGGCAGAAGCGATACAGGGCGGTGGCCGGCCTCTCGATGGGCGGCGGGGGCACCTTTATGTATGCCATGCGCCGGCCGGACCTCTTCTCCTCGGCGGCTCCGCTCAGCGCCAGTACCGGGGTGATGGACCTCGCGGCGTTCAAGAGCCGGCTCGAACAGCAACAGGTTGATCTATCGGGCCTCTCCGACGCCCAGATCGAAGCCTACTTCCGCCGGCACAACACCCTGTCGCTGATCGAAGACCTGCCGGCGGACAGCATCAAATCCGTCCGCTGGTACATCGACTGTGGGGACGACGACTTCCTCTACGAAGGCAACGCCCTCACCCACATCGCCCTCCGCAAAAAGGAGGTCCCCCACGAATACCGCGTCCGTCAGGGAGGGCACACCTGGACGTACTGGCGCGAATCCCTGCCCGAAGTGCTGCGTTTCGTCTCGCAGGCGTTTCATCAGTACTGATCCCTACTGCGCTGATCCCGTCCCGATGTATTCGTTGGGAAGAAGCTCCAGTCGAAGCACATCAGGCTGTGTCGCGTGGATGCGGTAGGCCACTTCATAGGCGTCTTGCTGGACCTTGAGCGTGTCTCCGTCGATCCGGTACGTCCCCGGCTTCATGAAATGGCCGTCCGTTGGCGCCAGGAAATACCACTCACATTGCCCACCCCGGCGAAATACATAACGCATCCGGAACCGACTGGCCGGGAAGTCCCGGTAGGTGTCCGGGCGGTACACCTGTATGCCATCGGCGCCGTCCTCCTCAAAGGCATGCACCCAGGTACCGGGGATGATCGCGACCTCTGCGCCTGAATCGCCGTCTTTTACGTCCCATACCAGGCAGCCGCCGATTCCGATGACCAGTGCAGCCATGCACAGGATACGCGTGATACCCAGTTTTCGGACAATCATACCACGTAGGGGCCCTTTCGTCCCGGATGGGTGGGCGTGTAGTGTACGACACGGCAGACAAAACAGGGGGTGTCTCATGCCATTCTCATATAAACTACTACTTCTAACGCCCATTTGGGTCGTACTATGACTCCAGTTCCGCACAACTGAAACCAGCGCGCAGGACGTCGCTCCCAAGCGAAGCCGGATCCACTTCATCGGCACTAGCACCACCCCTTCTTCCTGCGGCCCCGTTACAATGCGTAGTGTGCGTTTCTGACCTTTCCATTATCAGGGAGCTTACCTATATGAAAACCCGCTCTATTTTTGCGCGGAGGGCCGTCTGGTGCGCGGCGCTCTGCATGGTTTCTAGTGTCTTTTTCACCCCTTTGGTCGCACGCGCGCAGGAGGTTACTCTGGCCTGGCAGGCCACGATGCCGGCGACCGAATACTACTGGTACACGGGCGCGAAGATCGTCCAGGACGCAGCCGGCAACACCTACACCGCCGGCCACCATCTGTACGGATACATCAGCACCGCGAAATTCGACCCGAACGGCCAGTTTGTGTGGGAACAGCGGTATACGCCCACGATCGGGATCTTTAAGGCCACCTGGATCAACCTCGACCCCTCCGGCAATCTCATCGTGACGGGGACTCAATACGGCAGCGGATCCGGCGACGACTCGAGCACCTCCGGATGGATCGTGCTCAAGTACAACGCGCAGGGTACGCTGATCTGGAATAGAGAGTACGCGTTCACGCGGGGCAAGACCGTCCGCACGGAGCTCGACGCCGCCGGCAACATCTATGTGGTCGGCCGCGCCTGGTATGGGACGGACGATATCGTCGTCAAAAAAATCGCCCCGGATGGCACGGAGCGATGGACACAGGTAATGACCCTTGACTACACGAGCATCGAATCCGCCAACTCGATCGCGGTGACACCGGCCGGCGATGTCGCCGTCGTGGGCAGCGTGATCGGCTGGATGTTGCTCGGGCGTTTCGACACAAACGGCGCCGTGGTATGGACCAAGACGTTCGAGCATCGGTCGGGCAATGCGGTCGCCTTTACGCCTGCGGGCGAAGTGGTGGTCGCTGGAGTGGACTGGACCGGAGCCAGCGGTGTACAGATGGGCATCACTAAGTACAGTGCCACGGGCAACTTGCTCTGGGCCAACACATACCCGGGTAATGTCGGCGACTGGATGGGAATCGACTCTCAGGGCAACATCCTTTCGACGGGGTACGCTTCGCCGCTGCCCGGCAAGGCGTATCTGGACTGGATGACCAACAAGATTTCCCCGAGTGGTACGCTGCTGTGGTCGAATCGGTATGACCAGCACACCTTCAATGACGAGTACCCTCGCTTCCTCCGGATCGGCTCGGACGATGCCGTTTACGTCACCGGCACCGGTGGCCCTGGCCCTGCTTCGGGTAACGTGAGCTACCTGAAAACGGTCACCCTCAAATACCTCCTCGACGGTACGCAGTCCTGGCTGCATTATACCGATGTCTCGGTGAGCGGTGTGGGCATCCATCTTGGGGCCGACAACAGCGTCTCCGTGATCGGCCTTTCACCGTTGACCGTTTTCCACTTTACGCAGTCGGGCGGCGGAACGGTGAACCAGCCGCCGACAGCGGTTGCTTCAGGCACACCCCTATCCGGAACAGCGCCACTTGCGGTCACCTTCAGCTCGGCCGGCTCGAGCGATTCCGATGGAACGATCGCCTCGTATAGCTGGGCGTTTGGAGATGGTGGCACCTCCACTTCGGCCAACCCGAGCCATACCTATGCCACGGCCGGCACCTATGCAGCGACGCTCACCGTGACTGACGACGACGGCGCCCAGGCCACGGCCTCGGTGTCGATCACGGTAACGTCGGTGACCACCTCGACCCGGCTCCATGTCGCCGCGCAAACCGTGACACGGGTCCTTGTGAAGGGATCACAGTACCTCGGGCAGGATGTGGTGCTTGTCCAGGACGAGGGCAACAAGCCCATCGCCGGCGCGACAGTCAGCGCCAACTACTCCGGCCCGAACAGCGGTTCGGCCAAGGCTACCACCGGCACCGCCGGCACGGCTACGTTAAAGTCCAAGAAGTTCTCGAACCCGGGGACGCAGTGGTGCTTCACGGTGACCAACATGACCAAGGCGGGCTATACGTACAATGCCAGCGCGAACGTGGTCACCACCCAGTGTGAAAACGGCCCCGCCAGCGCGGCCGTGGAAGTAGCCGAAGCGCTCTCGATCTACCCGAACCCGTTTAACCCGGAAACGACGATCGACATCGAGCTCACCCAGAGCAGCGAGATCGACCTACGGATCTACAACGTGCTCGGCCAGGAAGTGGCCGTGCTCGCTCGCCAGGACGTGCTCCAGGCCGGCCGCTACCAGTACCGCTGGAACGGCACGGATCTCTCCGGGCAACAGCTGCCGACGGGCGTCTACTACCTCCGGATGCTCCAGGATGGCGAACAGAGCGTGTTTTCGCTGTCGCTGGTCAAATAAAGGTTCGCGTTTCAACTTGTAGAAACCAGACGAGGCGGCGCCGGCAACGGCGGCGCCTCGTTTTCTTTCTACCAGGCGTGTCTCGATATGGCCCCTCAAAACCAATTAGACCTCCCTCGTGGTCTATCTTTCAAGCAACACATCCACCGCCTCGTACCCACACGGATACCGGACGCCTTCCCTGGACGCACCTGCGCGCAGTAACACCTCCACCGACGCCGGCGAGCGCCGGCTCATCCAGTACGAATCCACGCACGCCTTGATCGCCCGCATCAGCGGCGTGGCTCCCCGGCCATCGCGGGCATCGACCCGGGCGCCGCGTTCGATGAGGGCGGCGACCGTCTCGTGCCGCGCGCGCCACGCGGCCACGTGCAGCGCCGTGCTACCGGGTGGGATATCGAAATAGGCGTCGCCGGGGTACGATGCTTCAACCGGCACGCCCAGATCAAGCAACCGCAACACCCCTTCCGTATTGGCGTTGCCGGCGAACGCCCCCAACAGCCACCCCCCATGGGCGCGAAGCCCGGCCAGGGCATCTCCATGCCCCAGCGCCTCGATGCGCGACGTATCGCCGAGCGCGCAGGCGGCGATCAGGGCGTCCACGCCCGTCAGCGATCCATCGTATCCCCGCGCATCGCAGGCCCTCATCACATCACCGCGGCCACGGCGAGCCGCCATGGCAACGCTATTCGCGCCATGTTCTCCCCCGGGCAGGGTCGGATCGGCGCCATGCTCCAGCATCGCGTCTATGATCCCGAGCACATTGTCCCGCCGGATGGCCTGCTGGAGCGCCGTGAAGTGCCACCGCGTCATGTGGTTGGGATCTGCGCCGTGTGCCAGCAGGTAACGTGCGCCGGCCTCGTCGTGCCAGTCGGCCTTTCGGAGCAGCATCGCCGCCAGGCTGCCGGCGTTGGGCTTACCGATCTCCACGAGCACCTGCATCACCGCGTTGTCGTAGCCCTCGGGGATATGGTAGGTCGTCTCCAGATCGTCCGGGTCCGCGCCGTGTTCCAGCAGCAAGCGTGTGACCCCCGGATGCCGCGCCACCCCCGCCGCGCCGTACAACACGGGCTCCCACCCCGGCTCCGGGTAATGGACAGTATCCCGCCAGCCGGTATTGGCGCTGGCGCCGGCATCGAGCAGCGCCCGCGCCGCCTCGACAAAGCCGGCCGACCGCGTCGCGTCCAGGCGCAGGAAACGCGAGAAACAGAGGTGTGTGAGCGGATCCCATCCCAGGAGTGATCCCGGGGTGGTAGCCAGAAGGGGGGCCTGCCGCAGAAGCTGACGCACACGCTCTGCCTCGCCGAGGAGCGCGGCGGTATAGATATCCATCTCGGCCAGCAACGGGTGGGCGAGGAGGAGCGCTCTGGCGACATCGAGCGAGCCGGAGGCATGCGAACTCCCGTCCAGCGGGACGACGGCCGCTTCGATGAAGGCGTTTCGTACGGTGTCGTTCATGGCGATACCTCAATCGATCCCCCGTTGGCGGGCTGCATTTCCACAAACGCCTTGAACTGCTGGGCCGTGGTCCGTGTCTGTTTTTCGATCATGCCCCGCATGAAAGGGAACAGCAGCCTCATGATGCCACCCGGCGTATAGTCCGTCTCGAGCTGCCAGATCGTCGACTCCCCGTGGTCGACAAACCGATTCTGAATCAGTGTCGTACCCACGTTCGTGTCGTACGTCCCGCTGGACGAATCGGGCAAGTTACGCGCGGTGATCGTCTCGATGATTTCGAACTCCCCGCTTCCCCTTCGATAGACGAGGCGCGATGTTGAACCGGGCTGACCGGGTTCGCCGGACAGATGTTCGAATCGAAGCAGTGTAGGCTGCCAGATCAGCGGGTTCTGCGGGTTGTCGAACAACTCGATGACCCGATCGCGCGGGGCGAGGATCTCCAGTTCGAAGTCGTATTTCATGGCGTCGGTTGGGTTGATGAGCCGGCGAGACAGTCTACGAACCTGTGCATGACATCGTACTGTCACATCCCTCAATCCGCCGGCCCGATCCATGTAAACGGGTTGTACGCGATCTCCCAGAGGTGCCCGTCGGGATCGGCAAAGTATCCCGAGTATCCTCCCCAGAACACCTTCTGCGCCGGCTTGACCAGCGTCGCGCCGGCGGCGACGGCCTGTGCCATCTGGCGATCGACCTCTTCTTCCGATGCGAGGTTGTGTGCCAGGGTCACCCCCCGAAAGCCACTGCCGGCGGCCGGCACCATGGCGTCCTCGGCGAGTGAGTCCCAACCGTACAGGCTGAGCCAGGTGCCGTTGAGGTTAAAAAACGCGACACCAGGCGACGACTCGATGCGCGGCAGTTCGAGGCCCTGTTCGTAAAACCGGATCGACGCCGCGAGGTCGCGCACGCCGATGGTTATCATACTGATGCGGGGTTTCATACTAATGCATGGCTGGTTTAACGGCGTTCGAACGTCCAGCGGGCCAGCAGTTCAGTATCGGGATCGGGGACGACATCGACCACGGCCTTTTCGGTCGTGAGGGTCAGGGAAGCCGTCGCGTTGCCGGCCATATCGAGCTGGTGCCGGCTGTGCGTGCCATCCTCGTACCGGACCTCGAACGTCATCGGCAGTCGGAACACATACGTTTGCTGCACCGGCTGCGCGGAGATGACCAGCTCTTTCCTGGGGCTGTCGAAAGACCACCCCCCTTCGATCCACGGCACGCCGCCCTGGTAGAGCCACTGCTCAAAAAACGTATCGAGGTCCTGCCCGGAGGCCTCCTCCATGTGCCGGCGGAAGTCGGCCGTGGTGGCGTTCCGATCCTGGAACTCGGCGTAATACGACTGGATACCCCGCCAGAACACATCGTCTCCCACGAGGACGCGGAGCATGTGGAGCACCCAGGCGCCCTTTTGATACGTCATGTTCGTGGTGACCTGGCTCATGTCGCTCAGGTTGTCGTGGACGATCCGATAGTCCGGACGGTCCTGGTAAAAGGTGTAGATCCGGTCGCGGGACTCCCTCAGTCCTTCCACAAAATCGTCCTGGCCGTAGTAGTGCTCGCGAAAGAGGAGCGTGAAATACGTCGCGAACCCTTCGCTGAGCCACACGTCGTCCCAATCCGCTTCCGTGACGGCATTGCCAAACCACTGGTGGGCGACTTCATGGATGATCACGTTCTGCCACCGACGGGACCGGTCGCCCGTGACGGAATTATCCCCATAGAAGATGGCCGAAGCGGCCTCCATGCCTCCTCCAACGCTGTTCGACTGGATGTTGGCGAGCTTCTCGTAGGAGTAGGGGCCGACGTTGGCCTCGTAAAACGCGAGCGCGGGGATGGTCGGCACCGCGAAGTCGTAAAACCCGGCGTCGCGGTCCTGGCGGTACACCCAGGTCTGTATCTCCTTCCCTCCGTACGTCCCGACGCGCTGAACGGCGAATTCGGCGACACCTAGGACGTAGAGCCAGGTGGCGATCGGGATCGATTGTTTCCAGTGGGACAATCGCACGCCGGCGCCGAGGTCACTCTCCTCGATCAACAATCCGTTCGACACCACCTGGTACCGCGCCGGCGCGACGATCTTCATCTCGCTCGTCGCTTTGTCGTACGGGTGATCGACCGTCGGCAGCCAGTGGCGCGTCTGGTTCGGCCAGTTGTCGCTGAAGAAGGTGCGGTCGCCGTATTTGTTGGGGGCGATCTTGAGGCCCGAGGCCGGCACGCCGGCGTATTCGATCATCACCTGGATCCGCGCGCCCGCTTCAGGGGCTGTCGGGAGGGTGATGAAGAGCTGGTCTTGTTCATGCCGGAAGGTGAGCGCGGCCCCGTCCAGGGTGACACGATCGACCCGCATCCCCTTCCCATCGCGTACTTCGATCAGATCCAGGCGCATCGCCGTCTGCCCGGCGGCGAGGTACCGCGCGTCCACCGTCGCCACGCCCCGGATAACGTCCGTCTCGTCGGAGAGGGTGAGTTCGAAGGCGTAATTCAGGATATCGATGTCGTGATTTTTAGGGTAGGTGTCGCGCGGCGCGGCCAGCGGGGCTTGCCAGTACCCGGAGAGGATCAGCAGAATCAGCGCGTAGAGGAGCTTCATATCGTGGAAACAGGTGGATGAGGATGGAGGATAAAACCGGTCAGACTGAGCCGGCGGGCGGTGTTGTTCGAGCCTGCCGGCGGTACCACACCATCTGCGCGAGGTTAGCGACGTTGAGAATCAGGGTGATCAGGTTCGACAGGATAATCGGCCAGTTGTCGATGAGCACGCCGTACGTCAACCACAACCCGAGCCCGATGCTGAACAGGCCGAAGGTGCCGAACGACAGGTCGCCGGCGGTCTTCCGCTTCCAATTCTTAACGACCTGCGGGAGGAAGGCGACGGTCGTGCAGACCGCCGCGACCATGCCGAGTACCGTGATGGGGTCCATGCCAGGGGGTTCAGGTGAGCAGATCCACGTACGCGGTTTCCAAGAGCGAGGATCTCGGGATGCCAAGCCGTTCGAGCAAATCGTGTGCTTCGCGCACGCCGGCCTCGGTAGGCTCATCGTCCACCAGCACAACCTCCAACTCCAAAAACGACCCCAGCCCCTCGACCCGGTCCAGATGAATCCGCGTGCGCCCGACAAGATACAGCGTCCGGCGCTTAATCACCCGCCCTGCGAGGCCGTATGCCAGCCCCAGCGCTTCGCGGAGGCTATCGGGGTTGGGCGCGGGCGAGCGGATGTAAAACGACTCCTTTGGCCCCTGCTCGTTGGCACGGCGGTAAAAGATGAGTTCGCCCTCGCCCGAAGCAAAAACACGCAGCTTGAGGCGGCCGGTGGGGCAGGTGAAGAACGTATCGTCCTGGGCGATGGGGACCGGGCCGGTGTCCGCCAGGCCGGCGACGAGGCGCTCAATCGCGAAGAGGTCGTCAATCAGGGCCTTGATTTCGATGTTTCGGGGCATAAGCGGAGAGGCCAGCAAATCTACTCTAGATGACTCCGTAGCATCCAGGCGTTTTTCTCGTGGATGTCCAGCCGGCGCGTAGCCAGGTCGGCCGAGGCCTGATCCCCGGCGGCTTCCGCCTCTTCGATCACGCGCCGAGCCACCTCCGCAAGGGCCTCCTGATCCGCCTCAAGTATGCGTATCATCGCTTTCGCCTCCTGGCGACCGGTTTCCTCCTGAACAGTGCTCAATTTCTTAAACGCCGTGAAGCTACCGGGAGCGAACGCGCCCAGCGAACGGATCCGTTCGGCGATCTCATCAACTGCCAGCGCCAGTTCCGTGTATTGCGTCTCAAACAGGGTATGGAGCGTCGTAAACATCGGCCCGGTGACGTTCCAGTGGTAATTGTGCGTCTTGAGGTAGAGTGTATAGCTGGTAGCTAGAAGCGCCGAGAGGGCTTCGATGGTGGCTTCGCGAGACTCTTTTTGCATAGGGGTTCATGGGTTGGAGGTGGGCAAACGCCGGCGCAGGAAACGCGCCCGGTATACAAGAACTCGGTCAGGCCTTTTTCGACCGCATGGCTTTTACCTTGACGATCGAATCGTCCGCAAGAAACCGTTCATACTCCGCCGAGCCGGCGGCGTACAGCGCCACCTTCCCGTCGGCATCGCTGTGTACCCCCCAGCCATAGGTTTTGGTCAGCGGCGAGGCACGCAAGCAGGGTTGGCCTTTGGAGAAAAACGCCTGCCGCTGCTCTTCCCACTCCGATTCCGTCACTTCGTTGCGGCGTGCAAAAACGGTATAGATAACATCGTCGGAGGTGAACCGATAGGGCTCATCGATCACCATCTCGAACTGGAGGTTGGCGACGGACTTTTTCTCCCCTTTGAGCGGCGGAACGACGCCTTCATCAATCGAGCAGTCTTCCGCGATCTCGATAAACGTATGGCTGTAATTCGTCGTGTGCGATTCCATGGACATTGGGATCTACTGAAAAAGTGACGACGTGCCGGAGAGCGCCCGTGAGTATGCATAAAAGAAAGCCGCACCCGGCCTCCTCCCATGGGGTCAAAATAGGTAAACCCATGGCGCCGTGATACAGCGCCATGGGTTTCTCCCCTTAGTGACTACATCCAAGAACCTGAAAAGGTGACACCTTACAGGATCACGGATGCCTATTTGACAAGCACCATCCGCTTAACATCAACGAATGTGCCTGCCTCGATACGATAGAAGTAAATGCCACTGGGAAGCTGATCATTCCCGAAGGACACCTCGTGGTACCCAGCCTGCATGTTGCCTTCTACAAGCCGTTCTACCTCACGACCCATCACGTCGTAGACGTATAGACGAACTACTGTCGCCTCGGGTAGGGCGAAGCGAATTCGCGTCGTAGGATTGAATGGGTTGGGATAGTTCTGTTCGATCGCAAATTCCTTCGGTAAATCAGCCTGAAGAGACAGCGACATTTCAGCGGGGGCCTCGGCAAGTTTCGATACCGGGGCCGATCCGCCCAGTTGAACGATAACTGCCGCCGCACCATCGATTAATGTCTGACCCTGTGCCGCCGTCAACACCCCCTCAGTGACGAGTTCGTTGACCTCGGAAATGAAGGCGTTGAGGACATTGATCGCAACATTCGTTTGCCCTTCTGCTATTTTCTCCTGCACCTGGAGTAGCTTACTGAGCAACGAGTTGTGTTGCCCATTATCGAGCGTACCGTTGCTAAGGAGCGCGTCGACTTCAGCGATCAAGCCACAGAGAGGCGGAAGGTCAAAAGCTTCCGTCCCATCGAACCGCGTGAAAAACGCTCCCTGGTCAGCGCTGTAACCGAGGCCCCTTTTGGCGAATGCGGTCCAGATCGAGCACGTATTCTCGCCTCGCGTTAGTACGGCATCAGCGGCCAGGATCGCGTCTCGACCGTCGACGAAGCCTGGGTTACAGGGCTGCAACTTCATCCCATCCGTGACGAGCTGAATAGCCAGATTATTTCCCCCATCACCTTTGTATAGGTCTGGATCGAAGCCGTGCTGGTCGATCAGGGCACGTGTCATATCCCAGAGCATCGTTGCCCAGACGGTGCCAACACCGTGCGGCACTGTAATCGTGGGACTGTTGATCGTCGCGTAGGTTGAAGGGTTGATGGCGGTACTTGTACTGTAGAGGAAAGGACGAATCCCGCCTCCCGACGGAGGTTGGAAAACAGCATAGGTGCCGATGCCGCGGTTGTCAGCATTTAAGTCCGTGAGCATCAACGCAAAGTAATCGCTCCAACCTTCGCCCATCTGCTCGCCGTCGACCTGTCCATTGACCAAAAAATTGGCCAGGCAAGTACTCTGGCTAGGACCACCGGTAAGCCGGTTCGAGATCCCATGCGCGTACTCGTGCACGATGATGCCGTTGTCGAAATCGCTGTCTCTGGCTGGTGGATTTGTCGTGTTACTCCGGGCGGTTCCATTTACCGGTATTGCCGCCTTGATGACCGCTCCGTCAGCCAGGCTGATCATACCCGATGGGATGATAATGTCGCCGCCAGTGCCATCGTTGCCCAGGGTAATAACGGCCGGAGTGGCAACGTTATTGACGATCACCACGGCAGTAGCGCCGGCAACCTGCGCGTTACGCGCCTTCGTCACAAAGGAACAGGTCCCCCGGTCGATGAGGGCGATATTACCGGCGATGGCTGCAGCGTTAATCAGCGACCCACAGCCGTCCGATGTCGTGCCGGAGCCATCATCTGCGACCACGATCGCGCCCGACACACCTGTCAGGTTTAGAGCTGGTCCAAACGCCGCGCCACTCATCGCATAGGTTGCGTTGACCGGGGCACCCACGACGAGTTCGTTGGGAAGGCCTGTGGTCCAGACAAACATTTGCATCCGGGGCGGGAGACCGTCGACCGGTGTGAAGAAGTTAGCATTGTTGGTGCCGCTGCCATCCTGAGCCTCCGCGCGCACGTAGTCGCCGCCCAGGCCTTTATTACCTATGTTTTTTGTCTGGAAGTTACCAGCCGCTTCGTCGAAGCCGTACTGGTAGGCGATATCGTGGGTAAGGTTGTTCCAGTAAAAGAGGTTGGTGACGGCGGCATCACGATAAGTGGCCGGCCCTTGAGTAAAATCCAGCGGAAAATCGAAAACGAGATTGCTACCGCCACTCGGGTCGCTTCCGGGATCAGGGATGCCGTCTGCATTGACGTCGGTGTAGGCGTGGACGTTATTCCCCCGGGTGGTCGTAAAAGTAGTCGTCCCGTCTTTGTGCCAGCCAAGAGGAGAAGCAATGGGGTCCGCCGGGTTCGATACGAGCTCGCGCAGGTCCACATAGGGATTGCCTGCGTGGCTTGGGCTTTCGACCGGGGCCGGATAAACCCGGTAGGAACCTCCGTTTGGCGGTGCGGCTGAAGGGGCCGATGGAAGGGTATGCGCGTACGGAATCATAGGCACTTGAGCCACATACTCGCGCACCTGGGATACAAAACTCGTCGCGGGGTCTTCAAACACCCCGCCATGCTCGTGAACCACAAGGTCCGTTGTCTGAATCACCTCTCCCGTTATCGCATCGACAAAGCTGCTCCAGTAGTGTTGGCCGTCTTCCGAGTAGATACCCACATTCCAGACCAGGTAAATTTCCCCCGTCGTCGTCGGCAGGTACACCAGATCGGCCCGGATGGGCTCAAGCGCGATGCCTCCACGACTCAACACGACATCATAAGGAGACCTGGCTTTCCGTTGGGCGAGGTTCCGAGGCGTCGGCTGGATTGTGAGCGTCTCGCTCACTTCGAGTTCCAGTTTGCGCGCCGCTTCGTGCACCGCCTCCTGCGGTCCGAGGGATCGCGTCTTGCTCCGTATGGATTTCGCAATTTCCGGCCTGAACCGATTGGCCACATGGAGGATCTGGCCCTCAGCGGTGATACTCAAATTGATCTGTGCGCCAAAAACCGGGACTTCTTCAAAAAACTGCTGAAGGATGATGTGGGTGACGCCATTGTGTTTGCTGACATACTGGTCGGTCACGACCAGACTAGCCAAATCGGCTTGCGTTATACCCAGTGCTTGTGCGTGCTCCTTAATGAATCTCGCCGTTGCATCGCTGCTCAATTGTTGCGCGTGGACCTGCGACAGTGGCTGGAAAACGTACGACAAGAGCATAAGCGCGAGTAGTATCCTCTGCTTTTGCATGGTAGATCCTCTTGTTGAGATGTGGCAGATGATGATGCAAGGGGAGCAAAATGACGGAATAAAGATCTGTTTGATGCATCGTTTGGGCTTCCTGACTAGTGCCCGGTAACACATGGGCTCCTTTTTGCCCTGTTGACAGGAAACAACAACGTGTGTACGAACTGCATCCAGAACGTAATTAATGTTTTACAAACACAAGTGTCAACGTGACCGTCGCCCAAAGCCATTCATTAATTACACTAGCCCGCCTTCCGAGCTCTCCGACACAGCTTAACCTTCACCAATACAACGTACATACATTGGGTCTGCACTTACAGACCCGAGCCTGCTTCGGACGAGCGCCCGCTCCGCATTGCCGGTCGAGCGTTCCAGCGGCGCCTGCTCATCGGTCGGCCTCGATGTACAGGCGTTTGCGTTCCTCGGTGTACTCCCACCAGGGCCGCGGTTCATCGCCGGCCATGAAGCGGGTGACAGAGATGAAGACATCCAGCACGCATGGATCCTGCCGTAGCCCCGTGAGGTGGCAGAGCCGATCGTAGAGTTCGAACGGATCCTTCCCGACCAGTTGTTCTGGGGATTCGATGCCGAGCAGCACCAGGTCGCCGGCGCTTGCCTTGCCGATGTTCGGCAGATCGGTGAGTCGGTTCAGCCGGGAGCGATTTACCTTCTGCGGATTCATCGAGATACTTCGCCAGGGTTTGAGGGCGTCAAGGCCGGATCGGCGTCCCGTCGTGGCTCCGGA
Organism: Rhodothermales bacterium; assembly: GCA_034439735.1. Classification (NCBI taxonomy): domain Bacteria; kingdom Pseudomonadati; phylum Rhodothermota; class Rhodothermia; order Rhodothermales; species Rhodothermales bacterium. The sequence continues at coordinate 15,921 of JAWXAX010000211.1, forward strand.
TCTGCGTCCAGTCGGTGTTTACCTTTTCGGGGATCGGATACCGAGCGGCCGCCACCTCGTCAATATCCACCCCGAGTCCGGGCGCTTCGTTGACGATCATGTAGCCGTTGTCCATCGTCGGCGCGCCCGGGAAGACCTCGCGCAGCCGATCGGAGAACCGGACGGCTTCCTGGATGCCGAAGTTCCACACCGCGAGGTCGATGTGGGCGTTGGCGGCGTGGCCGACCGGTGACACGTCGCCCGGCCCGTGCCAGGCGGTCCGCACGCCAAACGCTTCACCGAGGCGCGCCACCTTCATCGCCGGCGTGATGCCCCCGATCTGCGAGATGTGGATCCGGATATAATCGAACAGCCGCTCGGACATCGGCCCGATCCACTCGTGCGGGTTGTTGTACAACTCCCCCATGGCGAGCGGGACACTCGTTTGTTGCCGCAGCAGCCGGAAGAAGCCGATGTTTTCCGGGGAGAATGGGTCCTCGATAAAAAACGGCCGATAGGGCTCGAGGGCCTTGACGAGGTTGATGGCGTCGTTGGGCTGGAGCCGCTCGTGGATATCGTGCAGGAGTTCGACGCGGTCGCCGCAGACCTCGCGGACGTGCGCAAACAGCTCCGGGATCATTTTCAGATAATAGTGGCGGTCCATATAGCTGTCCGCCGGCATCCCGTATCCGTGCCGTTTAAAATCCGGCTCGCCCGACAGGTTGGCCGCCCCGTACGCCCCGAGCTGGATGCGGACGTGTCGGAAGCCCTGGTCCATGAACCCCTTCACCTGCTCTGCGACGGCCTCGGGCGTGCTTCCGCCGGCGTGGGCGTACGTGTCGACCGCGAACCGGCAGCGTCCGCCGAGGAGCTGGTAGACCGACATGCCGGCGCGTTTGCCCTTGATGTCCCACAGCGCCTGGTCGAGCCCGCTCAACGCGTTGTTCAGCACCGGCCCGTTGCGCCAGTAGGAGCTGACGTACGCCGACTGCCACACATCCTCGATGTCGTCCGCGATCCGGCCGACGGCGAAGTCGTTGAGGTATTGATTTACGGCCGAGACCACAGAGTGCGCGCGCTGCCGGAAGGTGGCGCAGCCGAGTCCATACAGCCCCGGCTCGCTGGTCTCGACCTTTACGACGACCAGTTCGATCCCGTCGGGTGCGGTAGCGATGGCGCGGACGTTGGTGATTTTGACGGGTGGGAGGCCGCGCGGTGCGCCGGCGAGCGCTTCCGCGTGAGAGGGCCGAAGCCCCAGGGCGCTGGCGGCGGCGCCAAGGCCGATGCCTTTGATGAGTTCGCGACGATCCATGGGGATGAGGGCTTGGTGAGATTGGATAAATGATCACCCAATAAACGACCCCATCCGCCTGCGAATCAATGCCCGTTCTTGATCTCCTCTCGCAAATTCCAGCGCACGCGATAGCTGACTGAGTCGCGACGCCCCGTCTCCAAGGCGCTCGTACACCTGCGCCAACACACAATGGTAGAGGTGTTCGTGGCCCGTCAACTCCGCCTCGTCCAGCGCCTGGAGCGCTTGCAACGCGCCGACGTTTTCGCCCATCTCAATCAGCACGACCGCCCGATTCAGTCGGACCATCGGGTTTGGCTTCCGCTTTTCAAGCAGGTCGTACAGCTTCAGAAGCGTTGTCCAGGAGGTCTCGGCGTACGTCGGGGCGATGACGTGCTGGGCGGCGATAGCCGCCTCGAGGACGTAGACGGAGGGCGAGAAGTCCGGCTGCGCTCTGGCCAGGTACGTATGCGCCACGCCGATCAACTCGCGATTCCAGGTTGACCGGTTCTGGTCGGCGAGCAGGATGATTTCATTATCAGGCCCCAGCCGGCTGTCGAAGCGGGCGGCGTGATAACACATGAGCGCGAGCAACGCGTTGGCGTCGGTGCTGTCCGTCACCGGATGCTCGCACACGAGCTTCGTGAGCCGCATCGCCTCGGCGCACAGGTCGCGGCGGATGACTTCCTCGGAGGTGGTGGAATAGTACCCTTCGTTGAAGGTGAGGTAGAGGGCCTGGAGCACGGCGTCGAGACGGGCGGTCAGCTCGGTTCCGGTGGGGATGACGAGCTGAACGCCGGCTTCCTTGATCCGGCTCCGCGCCCGTTGGAGGCGTTTTTTGACCGTCTCCTCGTGCATAAGCAGCGCCCGCGCGATCTCCTTCACCCCGAAGCCGGAGGCCAACTGAAGGGTGAAGGCGATCTGGTCCCGCTCCTCCAGGACGGGGTGGCAACAGGCAAACATGAGGCGGAGCTGGCTATCGGCGAGTTCCTTTTCATGGAAGAGCTCGTTGACGCGCACCACGAACGCCGCCGGCTCCATCATCGCCGCCTGGCGCACCTGCAGCCGGCCGCGGCGCAGCTGATCCATCGCCCGATTTTTGGCCACTTGCATCAGCCAGCCGGCGGGGTTGTCCGGGGTACGGACGCGCCACGCGCGCAGGGCGCTCAAAAAGGCTTCCTGGACGACATCCTCGACCAGCTCGAGTTGCTCAAACCCGAAAATGCGGGTGAGCACGGCGACCATCTTTCCCTGCTCCTGCCGGAAAAGATGGTCGACCAGCTCACGATGTGGCTCGTTGGGCATTACATATCGAATACAACAACCTCGCGCACCTCGACACTGCCGCCGATGCCGTAGTCTGGAAAACCGTCGCAATGCGCGATCGCGTCGGCTATATCGGTCGCGCGAATCACAAAAAACCCACCGACGAGCTCTTTCGATTCGGCGTAAGGGCCGTCGGTGACCGTGTGATTCCGTTTAACGACTTTACCCGTCGGAAGCAGCGCATCGCCGGCGACGTACCGATCCTGAGCCTTGAGCTCATCCACCCAGGCGAACCATTTGCCCATCACTTCCTGGTTTTCCTCGGCGGTATACTCCTGTTCGTTGTAGTCTGGGCCCCGGAAGATCAGCATGAACTTTTTCATCGAATTACCTCGATAGGTTGTGGAGAACGTAGATACCCTGTGACGAATAAGAGAAGAGCCCGGGGACACTTTGCACCAACTATTTCTACGATGCGTTATCTGCCGCTTTTGATGCTCATGGTACTCGCCGCGGTCTTCCCCGGCTGCCAGCCGCAAGCACCTGCTCCCGGCGAGGGGCCCCGCGTCGGCCGGCTGGCGCCGGATTTTACGGGAGAGACCCTGGACGGATCAACGGTCCAACTAGCCACGTATCGGGGCCGCTACGTGCTGGTCGACTTCTGGGGGACCTGGTGCCCGCCGTGCCTCGGCGAAATACCGTTCCTCAAACTGGCCTACGCCGCCTACCCGCGCGATCGGTTCGACATCCTCGCCATCTCTGTAAACGACCACCCGGACGACCTCCGGGCGTTTATCGAGCGCGAGGGCCTGGAGTGGACGCAGGTGGTGCAGCATGAACTCGACCCCACGCGCCGGCAGATCGTCGATGCCTACCAGATTACCGGCTACCCGTCGACATTCCTCATCGATCCCGAGGGCGTCATCGTCGCCCGGGGCGCCATCCTGCGCAGCCACAATCTCGAGAAGACCCTCGCGAAGTTCGTCGGGCCGCCGGCTTGATGATTGGTTATTCCACTTCGACCACGATCTCGATCTCGACCGGGATATCCAGCGGCAACTCGTTCGCCCCGATGGCGCTGCGCGCATGCCGGCCGGCGTCGCCAAAGATCTCGACCAGCAGGTCCGACGCCCCGTTGATCACCCAGGGCTGCCGTGTGAACCCGGGCGCGCTGTTTACCCAGCCGGTGAGTTTCACGATTCGCTTCACCCGGTTGAGCGAGCCAATCTCGGCGCGGAGCACCGCCAGCGACCGGAGAATGGTCGTACGTGCTGCCTCATACCCTTCCTCTTCCGTGAGGTCGGCGCCCACTTTACCGGTCACGATGGGTTTCCCATCGGCGATGGGGCCCTGGCCGGATAAAAACACCAGGTTGCCGGTGCGCACTGCCGGGATGTAGGAGGCGACAGGAGCCGGCACCGGAGGCAATTCGATCCCCAGCGCCGCAAGCCGCGCTTCGGGGGTGGCCGGCTGCTGGGCGCAGGCGACCTGGAGACCAAGGCCGAGGGCAAAGAATCCGAAAAGGAGGACGCGCATAGCGAATTTCATCGTGTTTGTTTCTGGTCAAGAACCTGTTGGGATTTGCGTATTATGCGAATCAGGAGTTGAAACACGACGCATACTGGCTTCCGCCGCACGCTCCCTGTTCGTCTTCCCCCGGTCAAAGCCGGGGGCAGGCTCCGCGCAGGCGGGGACCCAGAAAAATGCACGTCGCACCACTCGGGTGGGTCATACGCGGAGTAAAGGCAAGAAACGCCAACCCCGGGCCAGAAGCAACACGCGTCATTCCACCAGCTTCAAGGTGCGAAACATCCGATCGTGGAGGTGCTCGTTATCGCCGGCCCTTGCCGATGTGCTCTCGATCTTGATCGAATAACACATGTCGCGGTGGACAAAGGCGTACGCGCGACCCACTGTGGGCAGGCGAGCACCAGCGGCGATGCGCGTAAATCCAATCCCAAACATCCCCACCTGATCGGCGGATGGGGACGGGGCGGGCAAGCGGCGTTCGGACACCACCGTCGTGCCGGCCTTCACTTCGTCGATATCCGTCATGAGGGACCGCCGGCCGAGCCGGCAAAGCCACTTTCTGTACAGAGTGGGCGAGCGCTCGACGAACAGCGTCAGGAAATGCGTGCTGTAGGCGGAATCCGACGGCACCAGGCTGGAATCCACATCGACATGGCTAAAGCTGCCGAATGCGCTCCACAGGTCTCCCCCATCTTCCCCCCCATACTTCCACCCAAACTTGGCGAAGAACTGTGCTTTTGTCGTCGTCACCAGTTGGCTCGGAGCCCAGGTGTCTGGTATTCCGAGCGCGAGACCGATAGAAGGAAAGGGGTACGACCGCAAGGAACTGTCCTGCCCATACGCACAGGGGGTCAAAACGAGCAGCAAGGCAAGTAACAGCCCACTCACATCGCGAATCCGGCCAAGCGAACCTCCTCCCATGATTCCGCCTTCCGGTTACGGGTGTTTGTCGAGATAGGCTGCCGCTTCCAGAAGAGCCGGCCGTTTCGATCCCTCCACGGCGACATGGACGAGCTGCTGATAATAGTCACGCGCCGCGGCCGCGTCTCCGAGTGTAGCGGCCGAACGGGCGGCGCTAAGAAGGCTATTAAACCGTCCGGGATACCGCTCCAGCGAACGACGATACGACGCCAGCGCCTCCTCCGGCTGTTCGAGTTCCATAAAGAGATCTCCGAGGAGTTCTATCGCCGGCAGGGTAGGCCCTGGCGTGACCGCATGCTTGGGCGTAGTCGATTCCAGGTCAGCGGCTTCTTGCATCAGCCTCACCGCGGCCGCGGTGTTTCCTTCGACATGTTCGATCCAGGCACTGACCGCGAGTCGGGCCGTCTGGATGTGGCGGGCGAAGAGTTCCTCGCCGGCGGCGCGGGTCGTCGCTTCGAGCGCGCCAATCCGCTCTACCGCGGCTCGGGCTCCCACGACATCGCCCCCACGGGCTGCCCCGAGACCACGCGCGAACCACACGATGGCCTCCGGCCAGGCAAACCGATCCCAATCCAGATGTTCTGGCTGGCGCGGCGTAATCCCAGCGGCTTCGCTCCATTGGCGACGTTCCAGCGCGTAGCGAGCCTGCGTTGAAGCCAGGTGGAATGCCGTTTTAAAGGTGGGTTCCAGGCCAGGCATCGCATGCAACCGTTTTAATTGTTCGGCCGCAGCCTGGTCGGCGCCTTGCTGAAGATGGGCATAGACGAGGTACTCGATCGCGTGGGGGAATTCGTCCCACACGAACTCACCCCGTTCGCCGGCGGGGTGCTCGAGGGCCGCTTCCGCGGCGCGGATGTTCCCCTCGATGACCGCATCCCAATCGCCGAGACGGGTATAAATGTGTGTCGGCATATGGAGGGCATGCGGATTACGCGGCGCGATCGCCGCATAGGTATCGGTAATTTCCAACAACTCCTTCTCCCGCCCCTGGACATCGTTGGCGTGTACGAGGTAATGCATCGCGCCGGGGTGCCCTGGATTCGACGTGTACACCTGCATGAGCAACTCGGCGGCCCGATCCGCGTGGGCGCGGATGTCGGCAGGAGTGGACGTGGCGAGGTGCGCCAGCGCATAAAACGCGGTGATCTCCGGGTCGTCCGGTAACGACGCGTACGCCTGTTCCATGGCTTTTTCCCACCGCCGGATTCGGAGCCAGTAATCCGTTCCGGCCGGCTCCAGAAAAAAGGCCTCGGCCGACGCGATAAACTGTTGCTCACGTTCCGTGGGCGGGGCAAGCGAGCGCGCGTGCTGCACGGCCTCCCAGCCTTTCTGGAGCGCCGTGGCATTCGGCCGTGTGGGCCATAACGGTTGAAAAAGGGTCATGGCGATGCCCCAGTGCGCCATTGCGCAGGTCGGTTCTGCAGCCTCGATCCGTTCGAACGCTTCCCGCGCCTGGGGGTACGTCATGTGATGGAGCAACGTGACGGCGCGACTGAACGCTGCCTGTACCGAAGCATCGCAGGTGACCGGAAACACGATGACGCCCAGGTCGTGCTCGGAGTGTTGACCCTGAGCGATACGCGAAGAGGTCGCGCACAGCAAAAGGAGTCCACAAGTCGAAAGCGTAATGGATCGCATAGAGATGATGATTCTGGCCAGGTAAGCGTCCACGCGTATTGTTACCCACCCGTTGTAACAGCCAACTCGAAGTGGAGAAACCACATGAATATGCTTCGATAAACGCCACATGACCACTTCCGCGCCACATCACACGTCAAAACATGGCACATGATGGCGCCATACGCGCCCAGCAGCTACCTGTGCTGGTCGACCAGGATCGGGTTGCCGTCCGGATCCACGACGACTAAGCTCGCCGGCCCGCTTGTCGATTCGTCGGCTTCGGACGAAAACGCCACCCCCTCGGCCCGCAACTGCTTCTGGAGATCGCGCACATCGGTGAAGGGATCGATATTCTGCGCGTTATGATCCCATCCCGGATTAAACGTGAGGATGTTCTGATGAAACATCCCCTGAAAGAGTCCGACGATGGTTGTCCCGTTCCGCATGATCAGCCAGTTGTGCTCCTGCTGGCCGTGGAACACGGTGAAGCCGAGTTTTTCGTAGAACGCACGGGAGGCCGCGATGTCCTTTACAGCGAGGCTGATGGAAAAAGCACCGAGGTTCATGTTCGTCCGAGTTGGCGATGAATCGACAGCCCCTTATTGCCCGAGGAGGGCGTCGATGCCGGCCTGCCCGATCTGGGCGTCCTGCGCGGAGGTGACCCCAGAAACGCCGATGCCGCCGATGATGGCCCCATCGACAATGATCGGGATCCCGCCTTCGACCGGGGTGGCGCCTTCAAGCCCCAGGATGCGGAGGTTTTCGCCGCCCTGCGCGAGGGCATCCATAAATGCCTTGGTCGGCCGGCGGAAGGCCACGGCGGAATACGCTTTCGCCTGGGCGACATCGATGCTGCCAAACTGGGTATTGTCCATCCGTTGGAGCAGCACCAGATGCCCCCCCGGGTCGAGGATCGCTATCACAACGTTCCAGCTGTTCTTGAGGGCTTCGGCCTCCGCGCCGGCCACAATCGTCTTGGCCTGTTCGAGAGTGATTGGAGCGCCGTAGGGCGTCGGCTGAGCCGTCGCCGTAGCGACCGCAAAACAGAGGACGAGGCTACACAGGAGAGCGAGGTAGGTCATAGGATTCACGGGTTGTTGGTCAGGGGGTTGGGGGGTGAGCGCGGGTTACCGTTCTCCGCCGTCCGGAGTTCCTCGAAGCACGTCTCGGACCCTGGCGCGGAGGATTGGAAGCAGCTCGGCCTCGTACCATGGATTCCGCTTCAACCACAATGTATTCCGCGGACTTGGATGCGGCAACAACACGGTATGGGGCCAGGAGACCTGCCAGGCCCTCGCCGCTTCGGCGAGCGTTCCCGTGGAAGCCGGCAGATGGTAGGCCTGCGCGTAGCGCCCGACGACCAGCGTGAGTTCGAGCGCCGTAAGGTGTGCCAGCGCCTCCGCACGCCACGCCGGCGCGCACTCGGGCCGCGGCGGCAGGTCGCCGGAGGGTCCCGTCCCCGGGTAACAGAACCCCATCGGCACGATGGCCACCCGGCGTTCGTCGTAAAACTCATCCCGCGTCATCCCCAGCCACGTCCGCAGCCGGTCACCGCTCACGTCGTTGAACGGGATGCCGGTTTCGTGCACCTTTCGGCCCGGCGCCTGGCTGGCGATCAAGACGCGGGCGCGCGGATCGAGGCGCAGCACGGGCCGAGGCCCGTGGGGCAGGTGCTCGGCACAGAGCCGGCAGCCGTGAATGCGATCCAGGAGAGAAGTAATGGGGTCCATCGTTCCACTCAGGTCACGGCCAAATTATGCGCCGGTACTGATTGATTCAAACAAGAACAGGCGTCTATATGGCGTACTCCCATTAATCGATCCGGGGCACGGCATACGTCAGCACGACAAACACATCCCCGAAGCGTTCCACATCCGTGAGCCGGAGCGGCGGCGTGGTCAGCCGGCGCGGCAACAGGGGGGCGCCCCCTTCCAGCATCACGGGCGCGACAGCCAGGATCAGTTCATCCAGTAGCCCGACGTCGAGAAACTGGCCGGCCAGTTCGCCGCCGCCTACCAGCCAGATATCTTTCCCGCCGGCCGCCGCGGCCATTTCGGCGTGCACCGGACGCACATCCCCCTGGACAAACCGGATATCGGCACCCGGCACAGCGGGCAACGTGCGCCGGCTGAACACCCATGTCGGCACGGTATACGGCCACTTTTCGGGATGTTCAAGCAGACCTTCGTGGTTCAAAATCCATTCGTAGGTGGTCGAGCCCATCGCGAGCGCGCCCACCTGTGCGATGAACCGCGGGTAATGATCCCGCATGCCTTCGATCTCACCGAACTGGAAGAGCCAGTCGAGCGCGTTGTTCGAGTCGGCGATAAAGCCGTTGATGCTTGTCGCGGTATAGTAGCTGGTTTTCATCCGCTTCAGATTCGCAGGTAAGCTGGATATTCAGGACGGGCCAGATGTTCAATACGAGCCAGTCCGTTTTTTCCCTTCGGCGGAGATGGCCATCGCCGAGTTCCGCTTGAGGGATTTGATGAAGGCGGTCTTCCGAAAGCGGAGGGCGGACCAGTCTTCGTCTATGGCGACCTGCCGAACCGGTTCGTAGCCGACCTCGCCCAGGACTGTCCAGCCGGTATCCCGGTTGAATTCGCACCGGTACGTTTTGGAGGTCCCCTTGGGGTACGCGATCCAGACGACGGCGTCCCCATCCGCTACCGAGGCGATGGCGTTGCTCGCCGCATCGAGCGCGGCCTGCGTCATGGCAAACGCGATTGCGAAACGCGCCGGATGACCAGGAATAACGTCGCGATTGACGAGGACGCCTTCCAGTTGAGCCAGTTCGTTCTCAAACGAGAGGGGTGCATTGAGCACAAGGATTTCGCGCTCGGCGCCGAGGTTGAGTTTTTTGAATAGCGGCGTCATTGTCTCCACCTCTTATGGTTTTCCGCCGGCGAGATAATCCAGCACGAGCGCCGTCATGGCGCGGATGCCCACCGGCACCGCCGAGTCGTCCGCCGTCATGGTTGGGGTGTGTAATCCGCCCGAGGTCGTTCCGGGTTTCGTCGTCCCGAGGCGGAAGAAAAAGCCCGGCGTTTCCATGGCAAAATAAGCAAAATCCTCGGCGGTGCCGCTCGCCTTGAGGGCAAAGACATTTTCGGCGCCCACCACACGCTCCAGGGAGGGCCGCATACGCTCGCCCAGCGGCGGGTCGTTCACCGTAACCGGTAGGCCTCGTTCGTAGACAAATTCGTAGGTGCCGCCGGCAGCCGCGGTCGTATGCCGGATCACTTCTTCCATGCGCCGCTCGATGAGGGCCTGTACGGCCGGGTCGTAGGTCCTCACGGTGCCTTCCAGGTAGACCTCCGCCGGAATGATGTTGCTCCGCTCGCCGCCGCGGATGATGCCTGTCGTGATGACGCCATCATCCAGCGCGGACAGGTTGCGCGACTTGATGGTCTGGAGCCCGAGCACTACTTGAGCGGCCGTGACGATCGGGTCCACACCCGCTTCCGGCTCCGCGCCGTGGGACTGCCGGCCGATGATGCGGGCCGTCCACTGGTCGGCCGCGGCCATGACCGGCCCAAACGTAAACCCGAGTTGGCCGACTTCGAGCGAAGGGAGGGCATGCAGGGCGAAGATGGCTTCCGGACGCGGATCGGCGAAGGCGCCTTCTTCCAGCATGAGGGGCGCGCCTCCTTCCTCGCCGGCGGGAGGCCCTTCCTCGGCGGGTTGGAAGATAAAGACGACGGAGCCGGCGAGGGACGCCTTCATCTCCGCCAGCACACTCGCCACCCCCAGGCCCACGCTCACGTGGATGTCGTGCCCGCACGCGTGCATCACACCGACCTCCTGGCCGCCGTAGGTGGTCCGCTTCGTCGATGCAAACGGAAACCCGGTGGCTTCGACCACCGGCAACGCGTCCATATCCGCCCGCAGCGCCACGACCGGGCCCGGCTGGCCGCCCCGGAGTACGCCGACCACCCCGGTGAGGGCGATGCCGGTCCGCACTTCATCGAAACCGAGCGTGCGCAGGTGCTCGGCCACCAGAGCCGCCGTTTCATGTTCGCGATTCGACAGCTCGGGATTCTGGTGGATCTGATGCCGGAACGCGATCGCCTGCGGGGTGTGTCGCTGCACGTACGCGTCGAGATCAGGCGCCGAGCCCTGGGCGGCTGCGACTTGAAACGTGCACACAGAAAGGAGCAGAGTGGCAGACAGGCGGAGTGTTTTCATCGGATCAGGCCATAGGGGTTCAGGTACCACAAAATGTAGCGTACGGGCCGAAGCCGGCCGGCGCCGGCTCGGTATACGCCTCCCACCCTTCTCGCTCGACGAACGGGTCGGACACGGCTTCCAGCAGCCGGTCGAACGGCTGGAGATCACCCCGATCCATGGCAGCCTCGAGCGTGGCCTCCACGAGGTGGTTTCGGGGGATGTACAGGGGGTTCACGCGGTTCATCGCGGCGGCGCGTTCGGTGGCCGGCGCCGGCTCGCGGGCGAGCCGCTCCCTCCAGGCGCCGAGCCAGGCATCGATGCGCGCCGGCTCGCGGAAGAGGGCACGCACCGGCTCCACCTGCCCGAGCGCCGCGGCAGAGAGATAGCGGAAAAATAGTGTAAAATCGACCTCCTGCCCCTCCATCGCGCCAAGCAGGTCAGCCACTATGCCGGCATCCTCCGCTGCCGGCGTGCCGAGGCCGAGCTTCCGGCGCATGCCTCCCAGGTAAGCGGCTTCATACTGCTCCATAAACGACCGCACGGCGTCGACGGCGAGTTCGACGGCCCGATTCTCATCGGGATCGAGCAGGGAAAGCAGGGCCTCGGCGAAGCGGGCGAGGTTCCATTGGGCGATCGTCGGCTGGTTACCGTAGGCATACCGGCCCTGGTGATCGATTGAACTAAAGACGGCGCGAGGGTCGTAGGCGTCGATGAAGGCGCACGGACCGTAGTCGATCGTCTCGCCGGAAACCGTCATGTTATCCGTGTTCATGACGCCGTGGACGAAGCCGACGTGCATCCAGCGGGCGACGAGAGCCGCCTGACGGGCGACGACGCGGTGCAGAAAGGCGAGATAACAATCCTCCTGACCGGCGAGGTCGGGGTCGTGCCGGCGAATGGCATAGTCGGCCAGCCGGGTGAGCTTTTCGGTATCCTGTCGGACCGCAAAAAACTCGAACGTCCCCACGCGGATGTGGCTCGACGCGACGCGCGCCAGGACCGCGCCGGGTTTCGGCCCTTCGCGGTGCACCGACTCACCGGTTTTGACAGCGGCGAGGGCGCGGGTCGTGGGAATGCCCAGCGCGTGCATCGCCTCGCCGATAAGGTACTCTCGGAGGACCGGCCCGAGGACGGCCTTGCCGTCGCCGCCGCGAGAGAAGGGGGTTCGGCCGGAGCCTTTCAGGTGGATATCCCGGCGGTGGCCGTGCCGGTCGATCACTTCCCCCAGGAGCAGCGCCCGCCCATCCCCCAGCTGG
>JAWXAX010000212.1 GCA_034439735.1 Rhodothermales bacterium
CCAGCAGGGCAGCGGCTCCGCCGGCAGGGTCGCCGGGTTGGGAAACCAGCGCCAGCTCCGGCATGGCGGCATCGTGGACAGGGAATCGTGCCTGCGCCACGGAGACGCCGACACGCAAGATGCTTTTGGCCGACCCCTTGAAGACGCCACGTGCCGGTGGGACGTCGGCGTAATCTCGCCCGATGGCGACACGGATATGCCTGTCGTCGGCCAGGGTATTGTTTGTAGGATCGAACCCGATCCAGTCGAGCCCCGGGATATAGGCTTCGACCCATGCGTGCGAACCGTCCTCGGCGGAACGGTTATGCGCCAGATCGGTCTCAGGGCGGTGGAACAGGTAGCCGCTCACGTATCGACAGGGGATGTAGAGTTGCCGCGCCAGTGCGATGAAGATGTGCGCGAAGTCCTGGCAGACCCCGCTTCGATGCGTCAAGGCGTCGTCGATGGGGGAGTTGACGTGCGTGCTCTGAGGGCTGTACTCGAATTCGCGGTAGATGAGCGCATTGAGTTCGCGCAGGAGGCTGAGAGGATCGTCGCGACGATGGATGGAAAACGCTGTGCGGAAGTCAATGAGTCGGGGCGTCGGCTGGGTGAAGGCGCTCGGAAGGACCATTTCGAGGTGTTCGTCGCCGGCCATGATACGGTCCATCTCGGCCCACAAACCGGGATCCACGCATTCAGGGAGGTGATCGCGGGGACGGACCTCAACGAGCGCGCGCGACGTGAGGGATAACGCGTCGTGTACGCCCGGAATGTCGAAGTGGTGGACCGTGTTGCCCATATAGTCCTGGTACGAAAATACCTGAACACGCGGGGAAACGGTGAGCTCGAAGGAATAACACTGTTGTTCGGACTCGGTCCGGGGGCACATGCGCACCTCCATCCGGCTCTCGCGGATCGGGCTGTCGTACGTGAACTGGGTAATATGGCGTATGACGTACTGCATGCTGCGTTAATAGGAGAGACTGTAGGAAAGGGGGTAGTTGATGCAGGTTTCGAAGATGCTGTCGTGGATCTGCAGGCAACGAGCGTGGATATCCTCCAGGTACTCTTGCACGCCGTCCGACAGAATGTCGCCGATCGGGTCGAACTGCAATGAAGAGGCGAGTTTGCCGGCCAGGCGATAGCCCTCGCTCTGCTTGAGGGTCGGGATCGACGCGGACAGGGCGGCGAGGGCCTGGAGGATCATCCGAATGCCGAAATGGACCGAATGAGGGAATGCGGGATGGAGCAGGAGGAACGACATGGCCCGGTCGGGGTGGATGCTGGCGGTATGGAGCCGGCAGTAGGCTTCGAAGGCCGTGCATGACTTCAACAGGCCGACCCATTCCATGTATTGCTCGATGGCGAACGAGACGTCGTCAGACGGCGAGTGGTCACCCACATGTACCTGAAGCAACCGCGCCACTGATTGCACGCGTTCGATGTAGCGTCCGAGCTGGATAAACTGCCAACCTTCTTCGTGGCTCAGCGTCGTATCCGAAATCCCCTGAAACAGGTGTGCCCCGTCGCGGACGGACTGGAAAAAGGCGTGGGCGTCCGTATCCCAGATGCTCTGTTTCTCGGTATGCAGCAGCTGCAAGTACATCCGATTGACCTGCTCCCACATCTCCGTGCTGATTTGCTCGCGCACCTCCCGCGCGTTCAGCCGTGCCGACACGATGCTATTGACGATCGACCCTCGCACGCTGGTGTCGTACGTCATCGCCGCCGCCACCTGATAGGGCTCCGGCGTCTTGTCGGCGTCGAGCGGCAGGTACAGGCTTGCCGCGACCCGTCGCCAGCGCTGATCGACGATGTCGGCCTTCTGATCCAGAAAACCGTGCAGGTTGACATTCAGAACGCGCGCGGTGTGTTCGGCGCGTTCTAAATAACGACTCATCCAGTACAGGCTATCGGCTACACGTGAAAGCATATGGCCCCTCTCAATCGATCACCCAGGTATCTTTACTTCCGCCGCCCTGCGACGAATTCACCACCAACGACCCCTCTTTCAGGGCGACACGCGTAAGTCCGCCCGGGACGATCCGCACCGACGAGCCAAAGAGGACGTACGGGCGGAGGTCCACGTGCCGGGGGACGATCCGGTCGCCGATGAAACACGGTGCCGCCGAGAGGGACAGGGTAGGCTGTGCAATGTATTTGCGCGGGTTCTCGAGGATGGCGGCTCGGAAAACCTCCCGTTCCGCGGCCGTGCTGTGGGGGCCGATGAGCATGCCGTAGCCGCCAGACTCGTCCACCGATTTCACGACCAGGTGCTGGAGGTTTTCGAGCACGTACGACCGGTCCGAATCGTCCTCCAGCAGGTAGGTCTGCACATTGGCTAGAATCGGCTCCTGATCGAGGTAATACCGGATGATCGCCGGCACATAGGCATACATCGCCTTGTCATCCGCGACGCCGGTGCCGATAGCGTTGGCCAGGATCACGTTGCCGGCGCGGTACGCGTTAAAGAGCCCCGGCACGCCAAGCGCGGAATCCGAACGGAACGGGATTGGATCCAGGAAATCGTCGTCGACGCGGCGGTAGATGACGTCGACGCGTTTCAGGCCGGCTGTCGTGCGGGTGTAGACCGCGTTGTTGTGGATGAGCAGGTCCCGCCCTTCGACCAGTTCGATGCCCATATGGCGCGCCAGGAAGGCGTGTTCGAAGTAAGCGGAGTTAAATACCCCCGGCGTAAGCAGCACGATATTCAGGTCGCGGTCTGAAGAGCCCATTTCCTGAAGCGTCGACAGGAGGGCGTTCGGGTAATGGTCGACTGTCCGAATCGAGTAGTGTTGGAACAGCTTGGGAAAGACATTTCGCATCACCTGCCGGTTGTTGATCATGTACGACACGCCGCTCGGGACCCGCAGGTTGTCCTCCAGCACCGCGAAGGTCCCATCCGGCAGCCGCACAAGATCGATGCCCGCGATCGATACATAAATATCCTTCGCGACGCGCACGTTGCGCATCTCGCGCCGGTAGTGTTTGCAACTGTAGACCAGCTGCCGCGGCACGACCCCGTCGCGCAGGATATGCCCGTCGTGGTAGATATCTTTCAGAAAAAGATTGAGGGCCCTGATGCGTTGCTCGAGACCGCGCTCCAATAAATCCCACTCCGCGCGATCCAGGATGCGCGGCAAGATATCGTAGGGGAAAATTTTCTCGGTGCCTTCGCCATGGCCATAGACGGTGAAGGTGATGCCGCGCTGGAGGAACGCGAGATCCGCCGCCCGCTGGCGTTGCCCCAACTCCTCGACAGTGAGTTCATGGAGCCGGCGGTACAGGGTTTCATAGTGGGGGCGCGGGACGAGACCCTCGGTGAACATCTCGTCGTGCGCCCCGTTGAGCGAATAGCCAGTCAGGAGCGACATGCTGTTCTCTAAAACAGAGCAGTGGCCAGGCGCCGTGCTAGTGGTGGGGTGGGAATGCGAAAAAGAATGAGGCGAATATACAGAACAACATGCAAAAGTAAAGCGCCTGCCATTTCTCCACGGCTTCTGGATCGCTTAGCCCGTGTTTCGTACTCTATGGCAAGATATCGCCACCAACCGCGCTCCGCCATGTTTCGCACCCACGCAGCCGGCCTACCCCCGCGCCGCGCCCTGCTCGTCCTTCTGCCGCTGGTCATGCTCCTCTCCGGCTCGCACGCCCCCGTGCAACCTCCGCTTCGGATCGCCATCGTCGGCCTGGTGCATGGCCACGTGCACGGTTTCCTGCGCGACGCCCTGAGCCGACCCGATTTCGAGGTTGTCGGCGTTTATGAAGCCAACGAACGACTCCTGGCGGAGTATGGGCAACGGTACGGCGTGGAGGCATCGAAGCGATACACGGATCTGGCGACGATGCTGGCCATCAGCCGGCCGGACGCAATCACGGTCTTCACGAACACGTTCGACCACAAGCGGGTGGTCGAGCTGGCGGCCGAGCGGAAGATTCACGTGATGATGGAAAAGCCGCTCGCGGTGTCGATGGAGCACGCCCAGGCGATGCGTGACGCCGCAAACGCGGCCGGCATCCACGTGCTTGTCAACTACGAAACCACCTGGTACGCCAGCAACCGCTACGTCTACCAGAGCATCAACGAGAATGTCGACTACGGCGTGGTCCGCAAGATGGTCGTGCACGACGGCCACATGGGGCCCCGTGAGATCGGCGTCCAACCGGAGTTTCTGGACTGGCTGACCGATCCGGTGCGCAACGGCGGTGGGGCGCTAACGGATTTTGGCTGCTACGGCGCGAATCTGATGACATGGATGATGCTTGGCCGGCGCCCCATCGCCGTGACAGCCGTCCTCCAGAACCTGAAACACAACGACCCCACCTACTCCCTGGTCGATGACGAGGCCTCGATCATCGTCGAGTACCCGACGGCGACCGGCATCATCCAGGCCTCGTGGAACTGGCCGTACCACCGGAAGGATATGGAGGTGTATGCGGATTCCGGCTACGCCATCGCGGTCGACCCCGTGAAGCTACGCGTGCGCAAGACCGGCGAAGAGGAGCAGATCACGCGGGGTGTGAGCCTGCAAGCGCCGTATGACCACCCGTTGACCTACCTCGCGGCCGTCGTTCGCGGTGAAGTACGCGTGGCGCCGCACGACCTTTCGTCGCTCGACAACAACCTCACCGTCACAGAAATCCTGGATGCCGCCCGAGTTTCGGCCGCGACGGGTAGGCGGGTGCTCTTGACGCGTTAAGCGTTTTTTTATGGCGAAAGAAAGGCAGTCCTCGCGGCCGGCGGTCCGCGGTCCCCGCAAGAGTCCGGAGGAGAAGGCGTACGAGGAGATGGGCTTCAAGGAGCGTTTTGCGGCGCTGAGCCATATCCCCCCGTTTTTTAGTCTGTTGTGGCAGGCCGGCCCGGGGATGATGGTCGCCAACCTGCTCCTCCGGCTCGTCCGTTCCGCCGTGCCGGTGGCGACGCTCTACATCGGCAAACTCATCATCGACGAAGTGATCCGCCTGGTCAACGCCGGCGGCGGCGAGATGGACCGGATCTGGCTCTATCTGGGGGCGGAGCTGGCGCTGGTCATCGTGTCCGATCTCATCGGCCGCCTCGTTTCGCTGCTCGATGGCTTGCTGGGCGATCTGTTCACGAACGATGTCTCGGTGCGGCTGATGCGGCATGCGGCGCAGCTGGATCTGATCCATTTTGAGGAGTCCACGTTTTACGACAAACTCGAACGCGCCCGCCAGCAGTCGTACAACCGCCACGTCCTGATGAGCCAGATCTTCAACCAGCTCCAGAATCTGGTGACGATCCTGTTCCTGGCCGCAGGCCTCGTCTTCCTGGCGCCCTGGCTCATCCTCCTGCTCATCGTGACGCTCGTGCCGGCCTTTCTCGGGGAGGCGCACTTCAACACCAAAAGTTACTCCCTCATCCGCGGGTGGACAGAGGAGCGGCGGGAGCTGGATTACCTTCGCTACACCGGCGCGAGCAACGAAACGGCCAAGGAAGTGAAGATCTTCGGGCTGTCCGATTTTCTCTCCGGCCGCTACAAAGATCTCGCCGACGCCTACTACCAGGCCAACCGGACACTCTCGATCCGACGTGCCGGCTGGGGCGGCCTGCTGGCGGTGTTCGGGACGATCGGATATTACGCCGCGTACGCGATCATCGTA
Source organism: Rhodothermales bacterium (assembly GCA_034439735.1). Lineage (NCBI taxonomy): Bacteria > Pseudomonadati > Rhodothermota > Rhodothermia > Rhodothermales > Rhodothermales bacterium. The sequence goes on from JAWXAX010000212.1 coordinate 5,605, forward strand.
TGGCGCACGGTCGATGGGCAGTTTTCGGTGGGCGACCTCACCTTTCTCGCCGGCTCGTTTTCACGGTTGCGCGGCTTGCTGGAAGGACTTCTGCTGAGCTTCGCCACCATCGTCGAACGCGCGCTGTATCTCAAAGACCTGTTTGAGTTCTTCGAACTCAAACCGGCCATCATCCAGATCGCCTCGCCCCGCCCCGTCCCCAGCCCGCTCCGCGAGGGGTTTCGTTTTGAAAACGTCGGCTTCCGGTATCCGGGGACAGATGTGTGGGCGGTGCGGGAGCTCACCTTCGAACTCCCCGTCAACCAGATCGTCGCCCTGGTCGGAGAAAACGGCGCCGGCAAGACGACGCTCGTCAAGCTCCTCGCACGGCTGTACGACCCGGACGAAGGCCGAATCCTGTTGGATGGCCACGATATGCGCGAGTACGACGTCGATGCCCTGCGGAGCCGGATCGGCGTGATCTTTCAGGATTTTGTCAGGTATGACTGGACCGCCGGCGACAACATCGCTGTCGGCCGGATCGAGCAGCGGGACGAAAAACCCCGCGTCGAGCAGTCCGCCGAGATGGGCATGGCGCGCGCCGTGATCGATAAACTTCCGGCAGGGTTCGATCAGATGCTGGGCCGGCGGTTCTCGGAAGGCGTCGAACTTTCCGGAGGCGAGTGGCAGAAGGTCGCCCTCGCCCGCGCCTATATGCGCGACGCCGAACTGGTCATCCTCGATGAACCCACCGCCGCCCTCGACGCAAGGGCCGAATACGAGGTGTTTAAGCGGTTTTCGGAGCTGACCGAGGGCAAGATGGCCGTGTTGATTTCCCACCGGTTCTCGACCGTCCGTATGGCCGATCGCATTCTGGTGTTGGAACAGGGTCGGCTCGTCGAAGACGGCACCCACGAAGAACTCCTCGCCCTCGGCGGCCGTTACGCCGAACTGTTCAGCCTCCAGGCGGAGGGGTACCGGTGAAGGGTTTAAGGTTTGGGGTTTAAGGTTTAAGGAGTCAATTAATCGCCCATTGACCATCAACCATCACATTTAATCTCCCCCCTTTAATTTGCAATCTCTTTCCACCCGCGAACGCGCCGTTCAGCAGCTGAACCAGATCGAGTTCCAGGGAGCGACGATCGCCGATGTCAGCGAACTCGCCACTAGCACCGACGCACGCGACCATCGCCAGATCCTGGAGTACGTTGCCGGCGTCACCCGCTGGCGGCGCTGGTTGGATTTTATTCTCAGCCAGTATTACAAGGGGGAATTGGAGAAGATGGAGCACACGCTCCACCAGATCCTGCGGGTCGGGCTCTACGATTTGCTCTTCATCCACACCCCCGAACACGCGGCCCTGAATGAGGCCGTGAATCTGTCCAAGAAGATGGTTCGGGCAGGCGCCGGCGGTCTCGTAAACGGCATCCTGAGGAGCGTTCTCCGCAACCGGGCGGCACTGCCCGAGCCCGTCGAGGAAGATCTCGCGGAGCAGCTCGCCATCCGCTATTCGCATCCCACCTGGATGGTGGAAGGATGGCTGGCGCGATACGGCGAGGCCGACACCCGGGCCCTGCTGACCTGGAACAACGAACGACCCACGTACACCCTCCGCGTAAACACCCTGCGGACGGACGCCGAAACAGTCCTGGCCCGATGCGCCGCGCTCGGGGTGATGGCCGAGCCTTCGCCGTTGGTGCCGGACGGGATTCGGGTGGATGGCCTCCAGACCCTGATTCGGGATGGCGTGCTGGATGAAGGCCTGTGCAGCGTGCAGGACGAAAGCGCGATGCTGGTCGTCCGACTGCTGGACCCGCAACCTGGCGATACGGTGATCGATCTGTGCGCGGCGCCGGGCGGCAAGACGTATTACGCGGCGGCCCTAATGGGCGATCGCGGCCGGGTCATCGCTGCCGACGCCCAGCCCGAGCGTCTTCGCCGGCTACGTACCGGCATGCGGCCGCTGGGTCTGTCGATCGTCGAGCCCCGCGAAATGGACGCCGCCGAGCCTGATCGCGACCTCGCCGGCCTCGGAGACCGCGTCCTGCTGGATGCGCCGTGCACCGGTCTGGGCGTCCTCGCCAAACGGGCGGATCTGCGATGGAAACGAACCCCGGAGGAGCTGATGCGCGTCACTGCCCTCCAGGCCGAGCTGCTGGATGCCGCCGCCGGCCTCGTCAAACCCGGCGGAGTGCTGGTGTACAGCACCTGCACCATCGAACCCGAAGAGAACGAGCGCCAGATCGAGGGCTTCTTGAAGCGGCATCCCGAGTACAGCCTGGAGCCCGCCGGCGGGTTCGTGCCCGGAGCCGTCGTGTCCCCAGAGGGCTATTTGGCCTCATTACCTCAGCACCACGGCATCGATGGGGCGTTCGGGGGGAGGATGCGGCGAAAGGCGTGATTAGCGATTAGCGATTAGCGATTAATGCGAATCAGGAGTTGAAAGTGGGTTTATCGACGGTCCTCCCACTCGGATCGTCATCCCCGACCCCGATCGGGGATCCATTGAACAATCGAGAATAGCTCACTTGCTGTTCCTTTCTCGCAACTTCGTCATCGTTGAAGCTCGCATGGTTCCCCGCATTCGCGGGAGCCTGCCCCCGGCTTTGACCGGGGGATGACGGGTTTCTTTGGTGAGTAAGAGTATAGTGCCCGGCTTAGACCAGGGATGCCCAGGGAAAGAGGCAATTCGTGGACTGCCAGCGCCAGAACATGCGATTCAGGAGTTGAATGCGCATTCCGCGTGATTTGGGAGTGCATAACTACTTAAGAAACCGTTAAGTTTTGCGCATTGCATAACGAACAAGTCATCCCCGCGAAGGCGGGGACCCAGAAAATGC
>JAWXAX010000213.1 GCA_034439735.1 Rhodothermales bacterium
GCGTTTGGCCTCAACTATTCGGATCGGTGGGGCGAGAAGGTGCGCCTGACCGGAAGCTATTTCTTCAACCGGTCCGACAACACGAGCAGCGTCCTGCTCGACCGCGAATACTTCCTCACCGAAGCCACGACGCAGCTCTACAACGAAACCAACGCATCCGATACCGACAACACCAACCACCGGCTGAATCTGCGGCTTCAGTACGATATCGACGAAACCAATTCGCTTATCTTCACGCCGCGCGTGAGTTACCAGATCAATTCCGCCGCGAGCCTACTGCAAGGCCTGAATACGCTGGTTGGCGATCCGTTGAGCGCCACGAACAACGATTACCTGTCGCACAACCGCGGCCTCTCGTCCAACAGCAACCTGCTCTTCCGGCACCGTTTCCCCAAAGCCGGTCGGACGGCCTCCGTCAACGTCAGCCTGGGCCTGAACGACCGCAACGGCGATGCCGAACAGCTGGCATCGAGCGAGTTCTACGACGCCGTGGATCGCCTCATCGTGCTCGATCAGCGTTCCCGCAATGCCGAAGTGAGCACCACCGTCTCCGGTAGCATCGAGTACACCGAACCGATCGGTAAACGCGGTCAGCTCCAGTTCAACTACAGCCCGTCGGTGTCGAACAGCGACGCGGACCGGACGACCAACTCCCTGGACGAGGTCACCGTGCAATACAGTATCCTCGATCCAACGTTATCTACAGTGTTCGACAGCCGCTCGGTGCGCCAGCGCGCTGGCCTGCGCTACATGCTGCGCAGCGAAAAATCCATGCTCACCGTCGGCGTCGACGGGCAGGACGTCCAACTCACCGGTAACCAGACCTTCCCGACAACCTACGGCGTCAGCCGCTCCTTCCAGGACGTGCTCCCTCAGGCGATGTACAACTACCGGTTTAGCCAGACCGACAACCTGCGGGTGTTCTATCGGACGTCCACCAATACGCCGTCCATCTCCCAACTCCAGAGCGTGATCAATAACTCGAACCCGCTCCGAATCAGCAGCGGCAACCCGGATCTTCAGCAGAGCTACACCCACTTTATGGTCGCGCGGTTCAACAAGACCCAGCCGGCGACAGGGCGCGTCTTCATGACGTTTGCCAGCTTCAACCAGGGGACGAACAACATCGGCACGGAGTCGATCATCGCGATTCAGGACACCACGATCGCTCCCGGTGTCGTCCTCGCGCAGGGCTCGCAGTTTACGCGGCCGGTCAACCTGGATGGCTACTGGGGCGCGCGGACGTTCATGACCGCCGGCCTGCCTACCGGCTGGTTGAAAAGTAACGTCAACGTAAACGCCGGCTACTCGCTCACCCACGCGCCGGGCCTCATCAATAACCAGCGGAATATTTCGGACACACACGCCATCAACGGTGGGGCCGTCATCGGAAGTAACATCAGCGAAAAAATCGACTTCACGCTGACCTACAATCTCACCTACAGCATTGCCCGCAATTCCGTATACCCGGAGCTCGACGCCAACTACATGTACCACCGGACCGGCGCGCGCATCAACCTGATCCTCGGGAAGTCGTGGGTGCTGAATACCGACCTCAACGCCATCCAGTACTCCGGGCTCGGGGAGGACTACGACCAGGACAACCTGGTGTGGAACGCCGGCCTGGGCTATAAATTCCTAAAGGGAAATGGGGGAGAGGTGAAACTGATGGTGTCCGACATCCTCAACCAGAACACCAGCATCGTGCGGACCGTCAACGAGTTTTACGTGGAAGACAACCAGTCGAATGTCCTTGGCCGCTACGTGCTCCTCAACTTTACCTACCGCATCCGCAACTTCGGCGCGCCCGCGCCATCGGTGGCGCCGAGAGGATAATGACTCCGGCGTTTTTCACAACCATAAATACGAAATCATGACGAGCGTCGTCACGCCGACCACGATGTTGACGATGAGCCCTACGCGGAAAAAGTCAGAGAACTTATACCCGCCGGCAGCCATGGCCATCATGTTCGTCTGATATCCGATCGGCGAAAGGAAGCTGGCTGAAGCGGCCACCGCCACGGCCAGCGCGAAGGCCTCGGGTGGCGCCCCGAGCGTGGTCGATGCTTCCAGTCCAACACCTATCATCAGCGCCGCCGCCGCATTATTGGTGATCACCTCGGTCAGCAGGCTCGTGGCGATATAGACGGCGGATACGATCCCGATCACGCCGAAGGCGCTGCCATTCTCTGTTAGGAATAGCGCTATTGCCTCTGCGAGTCCTGTACTTTCTATCGCTTTGCCGAGCCCGAGCGCCGCCGCGATGACCAGCAACACCGGCACGTCCACCGCAGACTTGGCGTCTCGCCCCCGGAGGCAGCGCGTCCCGATCATCGCCAACGCACCGATAAAGGAAGTCGTGACGATCGACGCATATCCTAGTGCCGCCACGGTGATGACGGCCAGTAGGATGAACAACGCCAGGGGCGCCTTTCCGGGTTGCGGCTTGACGCGCTCCGCCCGACGCGGCGCCACCAGGTAGAACTCCTCACGATTCTTATTCCAGCGTTTGTCGAAGCCTTTGCGGGCTTCGATCAGGAGCAGGTCGCCGGCCTGTAGCACAACCCGGCCTATGGATTTGTCGATACTTTCGTCCTCACGGTAGATCCCCAGCACAACGCCCTGGTATTCCTCGCGGAAGTTCACATCCACCAGCGTTCTACCTACGAGGCGGGACGTAGGCGCAATAACCGCCTCGAAGATGGGGAGGGTCATGTGACCGGCGGACTCCACGCTCTCCAGGACGGAGCGAAGGCCGTGACGCTCCTGAAGATGCTCGAGAACGGCCGGGCTCCCGCGAAACGCCAGGATATCGCCTTCGCGAAGCACCATTTCAGGCGAGGCAGGAACAATCTCCTTGTTGCGGATCACGTGGGCCAGAAAGGCATCGCCCAGTGAACGCAGTCCCGCTTCTTCCACCGTCTTGCTCACCAGCGACGAGCCGCCAGGCATCTCCATCTCAAACAGAAATTGGAGCATCCCCTCATCGTCGCTTCCACCCGGTTCGCGACGATCCGGCAGAAACCGATAGCCGATCAAGCCGAAATACAGGATCGTGGCAATCGCCGCCGGCCCGCCGACCCATACCAGATCAAACATCCCCAATCCTTTGTATCCCGACGACTCCATGAGCCCGGCCACGAGCAGGTTCGTCGACGTGCCAATCAGGGTCGTCATGCCCCCGATAATCGCCGCATAGGACAGCGGAATCATCAGCTTCGACGGCGCCACTTTGTTACGCTCGCACCACGAACGGACGCGTGGAATGAGCATCGCCACGATCGGCGTATTGTTGAGGAAGGCGGACATGGCCGCCGTGGTGGTCATCAGCCGAAGGGTCGTCACCGTCATATTCCTCGAATTCGGGAAGATGAGACGGTCGAAGAAACTCAGCGCCCCCGTGTTCTCCACGCCGGCCGCGACGATGAACAGGGCGCCGACAGCCAGCAGGGCGCTATTCGACAGGCCGGCAAAGGCCTGCTCCGGCGTCAGGATGCCGAGCACAAGGAGAGGCCCGAGACTGCCAAAAAGGATGATCTCAGGGCGCCCCATGCCCCGCACCAGGGCAATCAACATGAGGAGAATGACCCCGAGCGTTACCCACGCTTCCCAACCGAGCGATGCAAACATACGATTCGAGAGATGCTATATCTGAAAATGCCGAAACTCTACATCGGTATGTGTAGGATCGTTCCATGTCGCACCCGTTTCAGATTTTCAGACCGCGGCGCCGGCGTGCAATAGAGTCACTACCTGTTTCGGAACCACCCTATTTAACAGGTAAAGCCGTCATATACCATGGCTGCTCCTCAGGTAGCGTGAGTCGAAACTTGGCTTATACTATTACTAATAAAGTACTTAGCGTTTGTGATCGGTTCGGTTGGCACGCTCTTTACATGATGCGTCCATACCAGGGCGTTCTCGCCACGTCATCCTTCTGAACGAACACACCATACGGTCCGATTCTTCATGATAATCGCACATTTGTCACTCGTCGTTGTGATCCTACTGGCCCTGCCCATCTCCTTTACCGCTCGGGCGCAGGCCTGGATACCCGCGGTCTCGGCCCCGGCGACGGCACCTGAAACCACACCGTCGTCCGCGGAAGGCGGCGCGGCGCAGGCGTCCCCGAAGAAGGCGGAGGGCGCCACGGTGAAAGCCGACGCCAGCGGATGAGGCCGCCGTCGCTAAAGGCCGCAACACCCGCATCATCCCTCAGGGCTATCTATACGCCGGCCCGTTCGGCCTGCTGGCGGAATATGCCGTGTCGGAGCAGGAGTTAGCCACCGACAGCCTCACGGCAAGCCTCCAGAACCGGGCATGGCAGGTGGCCACCAGCATTGCCCTGACGGGTGAAGACGCCAGCTACGGCATGCTCAAACCGGCGAAGCTGAATTACGAGCAGACCACCTTTGAGGCCGCCGGCGGCGCCGGACGCAGGCCGACCGAGCACACCGTGCTCACACGATTCCAGATCGCCTTCTAGGGGCGTGTTGAGGTGCCATATGACCCCAGAAGTTCTAGAGAGATCCGTACAGGAGCGAGCCCCAGTACCCTAATTGTCCGCTAAAGCCATCGCATGTGACGACCGATCCGTCATATACGGCGGTTGCCGGACGCAGGCGCGTCACTGAGCCGTTGGTGATCCATGTCAGGCCCCTTTATGCCCACTACTGCCTCCGGTGAACGATTCCAACTCCAGATCTGGCGCGAGGCCTGTCGGCACATCGAGTTGAGCGAGTCGATGCTCCGGCTGACCGCACTCGTGCGTCGTCGGCTGCCAGCCGATCTCCTGGTGGTTCGCCGGATCGACCCTGTCGAGTCAATCCTCGAGACCGAAGCCGTCGGGCAACACGGTGGGGTGCCCGTCCCTCGTCACGCGCGGACGAGCCTGACGCCGGCGCAGTTGGAGCAATTCCAGTCTTGGTGCCGAGAACGTCAGGTGCTCCGCACCCGCCGTGGCTCCCACGCTCCGCTGTGCCGGCTCCTGCTTCCGAACGACCTGCAGGGCGACGTCCTGGCGGGCCCGCTGTTGAACGATCAGGGCGTGTGCGGTGTGCTGCTGATGGCCAGCCAGATACCCGGCGCGCTGAACGATGCACATGAAGCCATCTTTACTTCACTGCTCGACCCTTTTACGGTCGCTCTCGAAAATCACCGCCGGTTACGCGAACTGCTGAGCCTCCGCGAAGCGCTCGAAGCGGAAAAGCGCGCCCTGCTCTCGCGTCTGGGCCGGCAGGACATCCTGGACGAAATCGTCGGCGCCGCGGGCACCCTGTCGCCGGTGATGGCCCGGGTGGATCAGGTGGCCGTCACCAGTGTGCCCGTGCTCATCCTTGGGGAAACTGGCACTGGCAAAGAGGTGATCGCCCGCGCCATCCATATGCGTTCCAGCCGGCGGAATGGCCCCGTCGTCCGCGTGAACTGCGGCGCCATTCCACTCGAACTGATCGACTCCGAGTTGTTTGGCCACGAAAAGGGCAGCTTCACCGGCGCCATGGCCCAGCGGAGCGGTTGGTTCGAACGGGCGGACGGCGGCACGTTGTTTCTGGATGAGATTGGCGAACTGCCGCTGCCGGCGCAGGTCCGCCTCCTGCGTGTCCTGCAAGATGGTTCCTACGAACGCGTCGGCGGCGGCCAGACGCGCACCGCCGACGTGCGCATCGTCGCCGCGACACACCGCAACCTGGAGCAACTGATCGCCAACGGCCAGTTTCGCGAAGATCTGTGGTACCGCATCAGCGTCTTCCCGATCTACCTGCCGCCGCTGCGCTCCCGCCTGCAGGATTTGCCCGACCTCGTCGCCTACTTCGCCCGGAACGCCGGCCTCCGCTTTGGCGGCGCCCCGCTCAGCGCTACCAGCGAAGACCTCGTGCTGTTGGAACACTATCCATGGCCCGGCAACGTGCGCGAGTTGTCGGCCGTCATCGAACGAGCCGCCATCCTGGGTGGGGGCCATCGCCTCGAGATCGCGAGCGCGATGGGCACTAAATTACAGAGTATGGCGGATCCGAAACTGTCGATGCACAGCGTTTCAGCCGGGCCGTTTCCGACGATAGACGAGGCGATGGCCGGCCACATCAGCCGGGCGCTTTCACTCACGAATGGTCGCATCGAAGGCCCAAACGGCGCTGCGCAGCTGCTGGGCATCAACCCCAACACATTACGGGGACGAATGCGCCGGCTTGGAATCCGCCGCGACCCCTACCGTGGCGACTGATCTGCAACCGGCGGGAACTCCAGCGCGTCTCCCTCGAACAAGAGGGCATCGGATAGATCGACCCATCCCCTTCCTTCCGGTGTCTCCGGCCACTGTGGCCCCATACACGTCTTACCTGCATCGATCTCTTCTTCATGTCGAGCGTACGTCTTACTTTTGCCCCGCACCGCGAGCGGATGGAGGCGGAAGGCCTACCTGAAATAGCCATCCGTGCGTTCGCGCACTACTTCGAGCACCTCCTGAGTGGCGAGACAGGCCTCATCCGCGAACACGCCATCCGCCCGGTCGACAGCCTGCCCGATAGCGAGCACCTGACCGACGCCGACCGCCGCGCAGGAGCCGATGCGTTGCCACATACGGTGATGCTCAAGCTCAACGGTGGCCTGGGGACCAGCATGGGCCTGGAACGCGCCAAATCACTACTGCCCGTCAAGGAAGGATTCACTTTTCTGGATGTGATCGCCCGCCAGGCGCTCAGCCGCGCCATGCCGCTGGTGCTGATGAACAGCTTCTCCACGGCCGACGATTCCCGCCGTCTCCTCGCGGCCTACCACGGCGTGAGCCGGTCGCTGCCGCTGGATTTTTTGCAGCATAAGGTCCCGAAGATCGCCCGGCACGACCTGTCGCCAGTCGACTGGCCCCACAACCGCCAGCTCGAATGGTGCCCACCCGGCCACGGCGATATCTACACGGCCCTTGTCACCAGCGGGATGCTCGAAGCCCTACTCGACGCCGGCTACCGCTATTTGTTTGTGTCGAACAGCGATAACCTGGGCGCTTCCGTCGACGAGGCTATCCTCGGCTATTTCGCCTCGCGCCGCCTCCCGTTTATGATGGAAGTGGCCGACCGCACGCCGGCCGACCGCAAAGGCGGACACCTTGCCCTTCATCCGGACGGCGGACTCCTCCTACGAGAATCAGCTCAGTGCCCGGACGAGGATGCCGGATTCTTCCAGGACATCGAACGCCACCGCTTCTTCAACACGAACAACCTCTGGATCGACATCCAGGCGCTCGAACGCCTCATCGAGGCCAACGAGGGCGTCCTCCGACTCCCGATGATCCGAAACGCCAAAACCGTCGACCCGCGCGATTCGGGTTCGACCCCGGTGTTCCAGCTGGAGACGGCGATGGGGGCGGCCATTGCCCTGTTTGAGGGCGCCGGCGCCATCCGCGTCCCGCGCGTCCGCTTCGCACCTGTCAAAACGACCAACGAACTGCTCGCCGTCCAGTCCGACGCCTACGTCCTCCTGCCCGACTTCACAATCGCCCTGCATCCGACACGCGGCGCTCACGTCCCGGTGGTCACCCTCGACCCCAGGTATTACCGCACCGTCGACCAACTCGCGGCCCACACCCCCCACGGGACCCCCTCGCTCCAGGAATGCACCTCCCTCCGCGTCGAGGGCAGCATCCGGTTTGGCCGCGGCGTCCGGCTCATCGGGGACGTGCACCTCGTCAACGAGCATCCCGAAACGGTCGTCCTGCCCGACGGCGCCACGCTGGAGGGAAAGGCAAACGTTTGATCGTTGAACGTTTTTGTGCTCAACGTTCAATACGCCAACGTTCAACGTTCAAACGAGCAACGTTCCATAGACCTTAAGTTTTCCGGTGTTTCGACGATGTTTGATGCAGTGAACTGCTGCACGATCATCCTTCGGAAAACCCATGAGATTTCGGGAACGCAAGGTAGGGGAGATACTCGTCTTGGAGATCCTCGAACGACGATTGGACGCCAAAAACGCCGTCGCCATCAAGTCCGGCTTCCTCAAGAAGTTCGACGCCGGGGTTTTCCATATCGCCATCGACATGGGCTCGGTCACCTTCATTGATAGCAGCGGGCTCGGGGCCTTCGTGACCTCCATGAAGCTGCTGGGGGACCGCGGCTCGATGGTATTCTTCGGGGTTCGGCCGGCCGTGGCGGATGTCTTCCGCCTCACGCGCATGGACCGCATCTTCAAAATGCACCAATCCGAGCCGGAAGCGCTCGAAGCCTTTGCCGGGTGAGCGACCCCATGAACTTCGATGCACCGCGTTCGGTGGCACTCGAAATCCCGAGCCGGCTGGACTGTATCGAGTTCATCGGCGAGTCGCTGCGCGTGCTCTGCCCGCTCGCCGGATTTTCGGAGGCCGAAAGTTATCGCATTGAACTGGGCGTCATCGAGGCGCTCAATAATGTGGTCGAACACGCCTATGAATTTCAGCCGGACGCCTCCGTACAGGTCCGGCTGACGTTTCAGCCCGACCAGTTGCTCATCGAGATCCGCGACGAGGGTAAACCGCGCCCGGGCAATTTATCCAATACCTTCACCTTCGACAGCGAGGTAGTCGATACCTGGCCGGAAGGGGGCATGGGGTTATTCATCATGCACGAGGTAATGGATCGTATCACGTACGAACGCACCGATGGCGTCAACCGTCTAACGCTGATCAAATCGATACCCTGGTGAACTCGTGGTGAACAGCGACTCCCCCTATCGCCGACGCTCGCGTCGGGGCGGACGACGCCGCCGTGAACGGATGCTCCGCTACCTCTCGTACGCCCTCGGCGTTTGTGCTGTGGCCGCGTTGGGCATGTTCGCGTGGATCGTCTACCAGCGGGTCGAACAGGATCGCGCTTCGGCCTGGCGCCGGTTCGTCGAGTCCGACACCGCCATTCCCGTTCGCCACCCGCAACCCCTTTCGGCCGAGGAGGTCCGCTGGGCCGCCGCCGCGTGGCAGTACTTCGAGCGCAACACATCTCCGCGGACAGGGCTGCCAGCATCGGTCGCCGGCGACCGAATGGTCCATGTAGAGGACATCGGATCGTACCTGCTGGCCTCGGTCGCCGCGCATCGCCTCGGTATCATCGAAATAGGCGCGTTCAACGA
>JAWXAX010000214.1 GCA_034439735.1 Rhodothermales bacterium
ATCTCCCCTTGAATTCAAGCGTCTCAAGACGCACCACGCCTCATGAGCGGCATCATCGGACTCCACCGCCTCGACGGCCGGCCCGTCCATCGCGACGAGTTGGACGCCATGCTCACGCCCCTGGCCCATCGCGGCCCGGACGGGCGCAGCGTATGGCATCACGACGTCGCCGGCCTGGGGCATCTTGCCCTGCACACTACCCCGGAAGCGGTCCACGAAACCTACCCCCTGCAAAACGCCGCCGGGGTGCTGCACCTCGTGGCGGATGCCCGGATCGATAACCGCGCCGAGATGATTGCGCAGCTGGAGCTGACCGGCCGGCCCGTCACCGACGCGGCCATCGTCCTCGCCGCCTATGAACGCTGGGGCGACCGCTGCCCCGAGCGCCTCATCGGCGCCTACGCCTTCGTCATCTGGGATTCCCGCCGGCGCAGGCTTTACGCCGCCCGCGATCACTACGGACTCAAGCCGCTGTTCTACAGCTTCATCCCCGGCCGGCTCTTCGCCTTCGGCTCCGAAGCCAAAGCGCTCCTCGCGCTGCATGAGGTACCGTGCGAGCTGGATGAGGTCGCCGTCGCCGCGCACCTCAACGCACCGGTCGACGCCGACGCCTCGGGGACGTTTTATCGCGCCATACGCCGGCTTATCCCGGGCACGTATATCACGGAGGAAGAGGGCCGCCTGCGCCAGGAACGATACTGGTCGCTCGATCCTTCCCGGGAAATCCGCCTCGGCTCCGATGCCGAATATGCCGAAGCCCTGCGCGAACGGTTCACCGAGGCCGTGCGCTGCCGGACGCGTAGCGCACATCCCGTCGGCGCCATGCTCAGCGGCGGCATCGACTCGTCGTCTATCGCGTGTGTGGCCGCGCCGATCGTCGCCGCCAGCGGAACACCGTTGCAGACGTACTCGGCCGTTTTCGACACCGTGAAGGAGAGCGACGAGCGGGCCTACATCCAGGCCGTGCTCCGCCGGCACCCGCGGGCGATCCAACCCCATTACCTGACGGCGGACGCACAGAGTCCGCTGCACGACTATTTCCGGGTGCTGCGGCACCAGGATAGCCCCGTCGAGGCCGGCAATTTCTACATCAACTGGATCCTCCATCATCAGGCGAAGGCCCGCGGCGTACGGGTGATGCTGGAAGGATTCGACGGCGACACGACCCTCTCCCATGGCGTGGGCTACCTGCACGAACTCGCCCTCAACGACAACTGGTACACCCTGTACAGGGAGATCAAGGCCCAGACCGGCCGGTCCGGCCAGCCCTGGACGGACGTCATGTGGCGCTGGGTGAAACGGTATAAGATCGAGCCCGGCCTGCAAACTTCCGCCGGCATCCGCTTCGTGCGAACGGTCAGGAACCGGCTGCCGATCCGCCGGCAGCCGACCCTCGGGCCGGTCCATGAACCCCTCTCGTGGCGATCAGCGATGCAACCATCGTTTGCGTCTCGGATCGAGGACCATCTGGCGCCCAGGGCGCCGGCGCCCCGCAGCGAACGCGAAGACCATCACCGCCTCATGACGCGGCCGATGATGCACCGCGTCGTTGAACTCCTCGAAGCCTCGACGGCCGCCGCCGGCATGGAGCTGCGTCTGCCCTTTTGCGACCGCCGGCTCCTCGAGTTCTGCCTCGCCATGCCGCCCACCCAGAAACGCCAGGACGGCTGGACGCGCATCGGCATGCGGCGCGCCATGGAAGGCATCCTCCCCGCCGCCATCCAGTGGCGGGATTCCAAGAGCGATCTCGGGCCGAGCTTCGACCGCGGGTTGCTGGTCCACGCCGGCGATCGACTGGACGATCTCTACGCCCACGACCTCGGTGGCATCAGCCGGTTCGTCGACCTCGATGCCCTGCGCGCCAACCGGCCTCGGTATGAAAACGGACGCGCCACGCACCCGACCCAATTTCCCTGGCGAGCCCTCTCGCTCGCCATCTGGCTACAGCAAACAGGCCTGTAGCCCCCGACATTGCCAGCGCTCCGGAAGGGCGACGGCAATACTTCAACACACCAACCATAAACCAGTACAACCATGAAAGCCTCTCAGAAGAGAACGTACAAAATGCCCGTGGTCGTCGACTACGGTACCGTGGCCGAGCTGACCGCCCAGGCCGGCGCCCAGAACGCCGATGTGCCCGAAGGCACGCCGAACACGGCCTATCCGCCCGTGAGCTGATTCCGGCTGCCCCCCGATTTTAGCGATTCGGAGGGCGTGGCGTGCGCTCCAGCCCGAGCGCCCGCCCGCCCGACGGTCGTGTGATGTTGGTGCAAAACCGATACACGGCCACGATACATCGTGGCCCTACGTCCTGCAACCTGCCAACCTGCAACCTGCCAACCTGCAACCTGCTAACCTGCAACCTGCTAACCCCTTTGCCAACCTATTCCGCCTTCGGCCTCGCCATCGATTCGGAGCTTGAACTGGCGGACCTGCCCGCCGGCGTCGCGGCGCCGGACACGACGGTTCGCTTCGGGGCCATCCCGCCCCGGGCCGACACCGTCGCACACGGGGATCAGCGGCGCGTGGCGGTGGATGTGAACGCCGTGACCATATTCTGGGACGGCTTCGGCGCCGTCCGCATCGCCGGCGGCGCGGAGATCGTAGTCGATCGCGCCCCGGGCGTCGACGACGGGTTCTACCGGCAGATTGTCCAGAACATCGCCCTCGGCGTGGCGCTGCACCAGCGCGGGGTGTTCACCCTCCATGGCAGCGCCATCGCCCTGCCGGCCGGCGCCGTCGGGTTTGTGGGGTGGAAAGGCGCCGGCAAATCCACCGCCGCGTCGGCGCTCTACGCCCGTGGCCACACCCTGGTAGCGGACGATGTCATGGCGATCGACACGGCCCAGTCCCCGCCCCGGGTGATGCCCGGCATCCCCAGCATGAAACTCTGGCCGGCCTCCGTACAGGCCGCGCTCGGGGAGGACGCCGGCGCCCTGCCGGCCCTCTTCGAAACGACGGAAAAACGCATCCGTGAGGTGTCGGACCGGTTCGCGACGGCCCCTCAACCGCTCCGCCGCATCTACGTCCTCGCCTTCGGCGGCGACGCCCCCCGCATCGAGCCGCTCTCCCCCCGCGAAGCGCTCATCGAGCTCGTCAGCCAGTCCTACGCCTTGCGCTTCATCGGCAACCGCGGCGCGGACCGCTCGCACCTCCAGCACGCCCAGCGTCTGGCGAGCCAGGGCCTGGTCGCCCGGCTCACGCGGCCCCGAAATCTCGCGTCACTCGAGCATGTGGCCGAAACAATCGAGGATGATATAGCCCAACGTTCAGCGTCTGCTGAATATTCCAGCACCCCAGAACAAGAAGTCATCCCCGCGCAGGCGGGGACCCAGCCATCAGGTTGGCATTTTTCTGGGTCCCCGCCTTCGCGGGGATGACTTGCTCCTCTTGCTCTATGCACATCTCAACGATTTCCCAACGCCTCCGCCTGCTAGCTCGCGCCATCGGCCTCATCGGTCAGGCGACGGGGCGCTGGACCGTGATCTGGATCGGGCTCCTCGCCGCCCAGGGGCTTCTGCCGGCCGCCGGCGTCTACCTCACCAAAATCCTGGTGGACCGCCTCGCCGAGCTGGCAGGCCATGGCGGCGGCCTCTGGCCGTTGGCCGGGCCGGCGGCCGGGCTCGGCGCGGTACTCGTCCTGACCCAGGTGCTCCAGGGCATCACCCGGTGGGTCCGCACGGCGCAGTCGGAATACCTGCAGGACCACGTCAAGGCCCTGGTCCACGAGCAGGCGGCGCGGGTGGACATGGCGTTTTATGAGTCGCCGGCGTATTACGACGAGATGGAGCGGGCCAACAGCCAGGCCGACAAACACTCGCTCACCCTCCTCGAAAACCTCGGCAGCCTTGTCCAGCACGGCGTCACGATCGTCGCCATCGCGGCGCTCATCATACCCTACGGCTGGTGGCTGCCGTTGCTGCTCATCGGGAGCACCTTGCCGGCACTCTGGGCCGTCGTGCGCCATAGCCGCCAGCACCACCGCTGGTGGAGCGACTCGACGGAGAGCCGACGTCGAACGCAGTATTACGACTGGATCCTCACGAGCCGCTACCACGCCCCGGAAGTGCGCCTGTTCGGGCTCAGCCAGCATTTTCGCGGGCAGTATGCCGCCTTGCGCCAGGTGTTACGCGCCGGACAGCTCGATCTGCTCCGGGGCCAGAGCCTGTCCCAGGCCGGCGCCGGCTTCTTCGCCTTCCTGGCCACCGGGGCGGTCATGGTGTGGATGGGGTCGCGGGCCATGCAGGGCGCAGCCTCGCTGGGAGACCTCGCGCTGTTCTACCAGGCCTTCCAGCAGGGCCAGGGGCTGGCGCGTACCCTCCTCGGTAACCTGGGGCAGATCTACGCCAGCATCCAGTTTCTCGAGCACCTCTTCAGATTTCTGGATATCCAGCCGGCGACGCCGCCGCCGGCCCGGGCCACGGCGCCCCCCGAACCGCCCTACGCCATCGAGATCGAGGACGTCGACTTCGCCTATCCGGGCTCCGATCACCTGGCGCTCCGCGGGTTCAGCCTATCGATCCCCGCGCGGCAGACCGTCGCCATCGTCGGCCCCAACGGCGCCGGCAAAAGCACACTCATCCATCTCCTGTGCCGGTTTCACAGCCCCCTGAGCGGCGTCATTCGGTTTAACGGAGTCGATCTACAGCACTGGGACCACCCGACGCTCCTCCGCCAGATCGCGGCGCTGTTCCAGTACTTCGTCAACTACGCCGGCACCCTCGCCGAGACCGTTGCCATGGGGGATCCAGGGGGGATAAAGGGGGGTCTCGACCTATCGCGGGTAAAAAAGGCCTGCGAGGCAAGCGGAGTGACGGATATGCTGGACCGGCTGCCGGCCGGCTACGAGACGAAACTCGACAAACGATTCAGCGGCGGTGTCGACCTCAGCGGCGGCCAGTGGCAACGCGTCGCCCTCGCCCGCGCCTTCTTCCGCGAAGCGCCCATCCTCCTGCTCGACGAACCCACCAGCTACCTCGACCCCTGGGCCGAGGCGCGCTGGCTCGATCGGTTCCTCACCCTCGCGAAAGACCGCACCACGGTCATCGTCACCCATCGGCTGACGACCGCCATGCGGGCGGACCGGATCTGTGTGATGGAGGAAGGCCGCATCGTCGAGTCCGGCACCCACGCCGAACTGCTGCTCCAGGGCGGCCTCTACGCACACTCATGGGAGGAGCAGACGGGAATCTCGATGGACGTTCCGGCACATCGTATCTGAAACGAAGTGTGCCCGAGCCGGTCCCTTTAAGCCGATCAGATCGGAAGGGCTCATTCCACCAGAGCTTCTTACGTATTTTTGCCCTATTATAAAAAACTCTGGACGCCAGCCGATCTGAGGCGGTTGTTCCGGGACTTTTCGAGTTGCATTTCGGAGCGTCGGCATCCATCTGCTCCATCCGACCCTCGCGCCAGTGATTTTCCGTGGCCGTTCGCAACACGGTGCTCCGGGGACGTTGAGCTGGATGCATCTAGTGCCGCATCCGTCGGCTCCGACAACGTCCACATGAGGTAGGATGCAAAAAAAGTTCGTACGTCTGCTCACCTCCATGGCGGAACGCCTGGAGCGGGCATCGACAACCCGGCGACAGGCCCTCGAAGCGGGTGATCAACCGGACACGGAGGAGCAGTCCCTGCGGTCCGAGCTATTCAACGTCGAACAACTCCAGCGACACGCGAGCGCGCTCGCCGCATCCCACGAATTGGCGGAGGGTCACGGAAACGGTTCGCTCATGGCCCGGCTGGATGCGAACGAACGCATCCTCGTGCACGCCTACGAATTGATGTCCTCCGCCGCCCTTCGGAATCGCCGTATCGTGCCGGCGGCCGAGTGGCTCCTGGACAATTTCTACCTGATCGAGGACCAGATCCAGATGGCCCGTCGGCACCTGCCGCCGGCCTACAACCAGCAACTCCCCCGGCTGGCGCAAGAGGAGGGCCAGGCGACCACTCCCCGTGTCTATGCGATCATTCTGGATCTCATCGCGCATGTCGACGGGCTGGTGGACCCGCTAAGCCTCAACGCGTACATCGCCGCGTATCAGACCATAACACCTCTCAAACTGGGCGAGTTATGGGCGGTACCCATCATGCTACGCCTCGCCCTGATCGAGAACCTGAGGCGCGTGGCCACCCGGATGGCAAGCACCCGCCGCGATCGCGACCTCGCGGCCGACTGGGCCGAGCGCATGGTCCACATCGTCGAGCAAAACCCGACGGACCTGATCCTGGTCATGGCGGACATGGCGCGCGCCAACCCGGCACTCTCGGGGGCCTTCCTCGCCGAAATGACGCGACACCTCCAGGGCCTGAGCCCGAAGTTTGCTTTTGCCACCACCTGGCTGGATCAGCGGCTGGCCGAAGAAGGCCATTCGATCGAAAAGCTGCTCCAGGCCGACGGCCAGGAGCAGGCCTCCGACCTGGTCTCGATGGGCAACAGCATCATGAGCCTACGGTTTCTTAGCGCCTACGACTGGCGCGACTTCGTGGAGCAACACAGCCGGGTGGAGCTGGTCCTGCGCGAAGATGCCACCTACGCCGGCATGGACTTCACCACGCGCGATCGCTACCGGCACATCGTGGAGGAGATCGCCCGCTACAGTCCGCTCACTGAAGAAGAAGTCGCCCGCCAGGCGATGCACTTCGCCCGCCAGGCCTCGCGCGATGCCGCCGGCGAAGCACGCACCACGCATGTGGGGTACTTCCTCATCGACCAGGGCCGGCCGGCCCTCGAACGCATCGCCGGCACAGCATGGCCGCTCCACACCAGGCTTTTCCGGTTGCCTGGCCACTTCCCACTGTTCACCTATCTCGGCAGCGCCCTACTCATCGCCGCCCTCGTCGTGTGGAGCTTCGTGGAGCAGGCCATCGGCCGGGAGGTAGGGCCGGCGCTGCTGTTTTTCCTGGCGGTCCCGCTGGCGATGATCGCCACCTACCTGGGGATCGGGGTGATCAACTGGGCCACGATCCTTCTCGTACCGCCACGCTCGTTGCCCCGGATGGACTTCAGCAAAGGCATCCCGCCTGAAAACCGGACGATGGTCGTCGTGCCCACCCTGATTTCGACCCCCGAATCGGTGGCCGGCCTGCTCGAAGCGCTCGAAGTGCGGTACCTGGCCAACCGGGACAACCACCTCCATTTCGGGCTCCTGACCGATCTGCCGGACGCCCCCGAGGAAGTCCTACCGGGAGACGCCGAGCTCGTACAGCTCATGACCGACGGCATCGAGCGCCTCACCGAAAAATACGCACACGTCCGGACCGATATTTTTTATTGCTTCCATCGCCCCCGTCGGTGGAATGAAGGGGAAAAGGTCTGGATGGGGTATGAACGCAAACGCGGCAAGCTGGGCGAGTTTAATGCCTTTCTGCGCGCCCCTGCCGACCTCGCCTCCCACGACGCCGTAGCGCCCCGATTTGCCGTCGCCATTGGCGACCTCACGGTATTGCCGTCCGTCCGTTATGTCATCACGCTGGACACGGACACGCAATTGCCTGGCGACACGGCGCGCCAACTGGTCGGCGCCATGGCCCATCCCCTCAACCGTCCCGTGTTCGACACGACGGGCAGCCGGGTGATCGCCGGCTACGGCATCCTCCAACCCCGCGTCGACGCGAGCCTCCCCTCGGCCGGCCAGTCCTGGTTCGCTCGCCTGTTCGCCGGCGACGCCGGCGTCGACCCATACACCCGCGTCGTATCGGATCTGTACCAGGACCAGTTCGGCGAGGGCACGTTTGTGGGTAAAGGGATCTACGAGGTGGCGGCTTTCGAACGTGCCACCGGTGATTTCCCCGAGAACGCCATCCTGAGTCACGACCTCCTGGAGAGCGCGTATGTGCGATCCGCGCTCCTGAGTGACGTGACGCTCTACGAAGCGTACCCGGCACGGTATCTCACCGACGCCCGCCGGCGCCACCGCTGGATGCGCGGCGATTGGCAGATCGCCCGATGGCTGTTAAGCAAGGTGCCGGCACGCACCAACCCGTGGGTTGCCAATGCCATCAGTGGGCTCTCCCGATGGAAAATCTTCGATAACCTGCGCCGGAGCCTGGTGGCCCCCGCGATGGTCACCGTGCTGGTCGGCTCCTGGCTCCTCACCGGGCGGGCAACAGCCACCTGCATCACCCTGTTCGTCCTCGCGTCGATCGCCGCCGTCCCGCTGCTCGCGCTGCTAAGCGATTTGGTACGCCGGCCCGACGACTTGCCGTGGCCCACGCATCTGCGCGTCACGGCCGGAGTATTCGGGAAACAGGCGGTACAACTGCTCAGCACGGTGGTCTTCATCCCCTACGAGGCCTACCTCAGCGCCGATGCCATCGTACGAACGATGACACGATTGATGTGGACAAAAACGAAGCTGTTGGAGTGGGAGACATCGAGCGACGCCCAACAGAGCACCGGCACCACACTGACCCAGAGTATTCGAACGATGGCCTTCGCGCCGGCGGTGGCCCTCGTTGCGGGAACGCTGCTGGCGCGCACGGCGCCGGCCAATTTCCTGCTTGCCAGCCCGTTTCTCGTGCTGTGGCTCGTGTCCCCGGCAGTCGCCTGGCGACTGAGCCGTCCCCTCGTTACGGCGCCGGTCCGGCTCACCCCGGCCCAGATCACCTTCCTTCGCAAGCTCTCCCGGCGGACATGGCGGTACTTCGAGGTCTTCGTCTCGGCGGAAGATAACTGGCTCCCCCCGGACAACTTCCAGGAACAACACATCGCCCCGACGGGCCTCGCCGAGTCGGAGAACGAAGGCATCGCCGCGCGCACCAGCCCGACCAACATCGGCATGGCGCTCCTGGCAGACCTCGCCGCGTACGACTTCGGGTATTGTTGCGCCGGCCGCATCTTGGACCGTACCGAAAAGACGTTCGCCACCCTCGCCGGCCTGGATCGCTACCGCGGCCACTTCTACAACTGGTACGACACGCGCTCGCTGCTTCCCCTCCTCCCGCGCTACGTTTCGACCGTGGATAGCGGCAACTTACTGGGGCACCTGTTGGTGCTGCGTAGCGGCCTGCTCGAACTGATCGATGCAAGCATCCTCCAGCCCCGTCTGTTCGACGGACTCGGCGACACGGCCGGCATCCTGATGGACGTAGCCCGGGGCCGTCACCTGATGAAACGCGACCATCCGGCGCCGCTGGTCGGGGTGGATGCGCTGCAACACATCCAGGTCCTCTCCGCCACGCTTCTGTCGCGGCCAGACACGCTCCGAACATCGGCGACGGTACTGCAGGAACTCGGCGAGGCGGCAACCCGGATCGGCGAAGCCGCCGGCGCCGACGACGAATTCCGGTGGTGGGCCGCTGCTGTCGAACGCGGTTGCACCGACCACCGCGACGAACTGCTCCACCTGGCGGCGTGGGTGACGCTGGCGCCCCCACCCGCCGGCGCCGTGGAGGCCCTCCCCGGGCTCCGCACCCTGCTGGCCACACTCGACGCCGGCCCCCCCCTGAGCGACCTCGCGGCGATGGAACTGACGGTCCTGCCGGTGATCGATGACTGGCGAACCAGCGATCCCGAGCCTGCTCTTGCCGACTGGCTCGGTCATCTGCGCGCTGCCATCGCCTTCTCATCCCGGCGCGCCGCCACTCGGATCGCGAAGATCCAATCACTCGCGGATCGGTGCCTGGAATACGCCGACATGGACTTCTCCTTCCTGTATGACGCTACCCGTAACCTGTTCTCGATCGGGTACAATACTCGCGAACAACGCCTCGACGCCGGATTCTACGATCTGCTGGCCTCGGAAGCCCGCCTGGGTAGTTATGCCCTCATTTCCAGGGGGCAGGTACCCCAGGAACACTGGTTCGCGCTCGGCCGCATGCTGACCTCCACGGGGGGCGAGACGACCCTGCTCAGCTGGAGCGGCTCGATGTTCGAATACCTGATGCCCCTCCTGGTCATGCCCAACTACGAGGCCACGCTACTCGACCAGACTTACCGAGGATCGGTGGGCCGGCAGATCGACTACGGCAACCAACGCGGCATCCCCTGGGGCATCTCGGAGTCCGGCTACAACGCGATCGACGCCCGGAGGAACTACCAGTACCGTGCCTTCGGCGTCCCCGGCCTCGGGCTCAAACGCGGGTTGGCCGAGGACCTGGTTGTCGCGCCCTACGCCAGCGTCATGGCGCTGATGGTGATGCCGGAAGCCGCCTGCGAGAACATCGAACGTCTCTCCTCCGACGGCCACGAAGGCGCGTACGGGTTGTACGAAGCCATCGACTTCACCCCGTCGCGCGTGCCGGGCGGGTCGGACAGCGTCGATGTCCGCCAGTTCATGGGGCACCACGCGGGCATGAGCCTGCTCGCCCTGGCCTACACGTTGCTGGGCCGGCCGATGCAGCGCCGCTTCGATGCCGACCAGGAGCTCCGCGCGGCCGACCTCCTGCTCCAGGAGCGTGTTCCCCGCACCGTCGCCCCGATCTTCCCCCATGTCGCGGAGGCCAGCATCACGCGACGCACCACCGAGGACGAGGCGGGGGCAATGCGGGTCTATACCGATCCGTCCGGGCCCGGGCCAGAGGTCCATCTGCTGTCCAACGGCCGCTACCACGTGATGATCACCAACGCGGGCGGCGGGTACAGTCGGTGGCACGGGCTGGCCGTCACCCGGTGGCGCGAAGATGCCACGCGCGATCCCTACGGCAGCTTCTGCTACCTGCGCGACCTGGACTCGGGCGCACTCTGGTCCACCGCCTGGCAACCGACGCAGACGCCGACCAAACACTACCAGGCCATCTTCACCCACAGCCGCGCCGAGTTCCGACGCAGCGACGACCGGATAGACACGCATACGGACATCAGCGTGTCGCCCGAAGACGACATCGAACTTCGCCGGATCACCCTCTCGAACCGGTCCCGCCAGCCGCGTACCATCGAGCTGACCAGTTATGCCGAGGTGATTCTAGCGCCGCAGGTCAACGACCTGGCCCATCCCGCCTACAGCAACCTGTTCGTGCAGACGTCCCTCGTGCGGGAACGCGGCGCCATCCTGTGCACCCGCCGGCCCCGTTCGGCCGAGGAAAGCCCTCCGTGGATGATGCACCTGATGACCGTCCAGGGCGAAACGGTCGGCGATATCTCGTTTGAAACCGATCGGATGCAATTCGTCGGACGAGGACGGACACTGGAAAAGCCGGCGGTCATGGACGGACGCATGCCCCTGTCCAACACCCACGGCTCGGTCCTCGACCCCGTCGCGTGTATCCGCCGCGTCGTCCTCATCCAACCCGGAGCCTCCGTCCGGATCGACCTCGTGACGGGGGTTTCAGCGACTCGCGAGGCCGCGATGGCGCTGACGGACAAATACTCCGACCTCCGCCTCGCGAACCGGGTTTTCGAACTCGCCTGGACACACAGTCAGATCGTGCTCGGGCAGCTGAATGCCAGCGAAGCCGATGCCCACGATTATAGCCGCCTCGCAGGCTCCATCGTCTACGCCTCTGCCCTGCGCCGCGCCCCGGCCAGCGTGCTCGCCGGCAATCGTCGCGGACAATCTGGCCTGTGGGGATATGGCATCTCCGGAGACCTTCCGATCGTACTCATCCGCATCCGCGACCACACCCGCATCGAACTCGTGAGCCAGGCCGTGCAGGCGCATGCCTTCTGGCGGATGAAGGGCATCGTTGTCGACCTCGTCATCTGGAACGAGGACAACTCGGTCTACCGCCAGGCTCTCCAGGAGACGATCCTGGACCTCGTTTCGGCCAGCCTCGGGGCCGCACTCGTGGATAAACCCGGCGGCATCTTCGTCCGCCGCGGCGAGCACATGTCCGAAGAAGACCGGACCCTGCTGCAAACCGTCGCCCGGGTCGTCCTGGTGGATAATGCGGGCACGCTGCGCGAACAAACGGACCGCATAGGGCGAACCGCGCGGTACTCCCGCCCTCACAAACCCACCCGCCGCCGCCTCGAGTTGGCGAAAGCCGGCCGACCTACACACGACCTGGCGTTTCATAACGGCCGGGGGGGGTTCAGCCGCGACGGGCGTGAATACATCATCGTGCTCGAATCCGGACAGACGACGCCGGCGCCCTGGGCCAATGTCATCGCCAACCCTCACTTCGGCACGGTCATCTCCGAGAGCGGCGGCGCCTATACCTGGGCCGAAAACAGCCATGAGTTCCGAATCACGCCCTGGCACAACGATCCGGTGACCGACGCCTCCGGCGAGGCGCTGTACCTGCGCGACGAAGAGACCGGCTACTTCTGGTCCCCGACGCCGCTGCCGGCGCCAGGCCCCAATCCCTATGTCTCCCGCCACGGCTTCGGCTACAGCATCTTCGAGTACGCAGAGGACGGCATCGTCACCGAACTGAGTGTCTTTGTCGCCGTAGATGCGCCCGTGAAATTCGCACGCCTCAAAATCACCAACCGTTCGGGGCGCAAACGCGAACTCTCCGCCACGGGCTACTGGGAACTGGTTCTGGGAGAACGGCGCGATCAATCGCTCATGCACGTGGTCACCGCGATGGACCCCGCGTCCGGCGCCCTGTTCGCGCGCAACCCGTACAGTCCCGACTTCCCCGAACGAATCGCGTTTTTCGACGGCAGCGAGACGATACGATCGGCCACGGGAGACCGCACCGAGTTCATCGGCCGGAACGGGAGCCTCCGGAACCCCGCCGCCATGCATCGGATGCGCCTCTCGGGGAACGCCGGCGCCGGCCTCGACCCGTGCGCCGCGCTACGGCTACCTTTCTCCCTGGAGGATAAACAGGTCAGAGAGGTCGTCTTTACGATCGGCTCCGCCGAAACCGAGGACCATGCCCGGCAACTCGTGCATCGCTTCCGCGGCATCGGCAGCGTGTACCGCGCCCAGGAAGCCGTATGGCAGTACTGGAGCCACACCCTCGGCGCTATCTATGTCGAATCCCCGGACCCCGCCGTCAATTACCTGGCGAACGGATGGCTGCTGTACCAGACACTCGCGTGCCGCATGTGGGCACGAACCGGGTTCTACCAGTCGGGCGGCGCCTTCGGCTACCGCGACCAACTCCAGGACGCCATGGCGCTCGTCCATGCCGCGCCGGAACTATTGCGCGAGCATCTCCTCCTCGCCGCCGGCCATCAGTTCCGCGAGGGCGACGTGCAGCACTGGTGGCATCCGCCGGCCGGGCGCGGCGTACGCACCCACTTCTCGGACGACTTCCTGTGGCTGCCGTACGCGACGTGCCGCTATGTCGCCACCACCGGGGACACCGGCGTGCTCGACGAGCGCGTGCCGTTCCTGAGCGCCGCCCCGCTGCGACCCGATGAAGACGCCAACTACAACCTGCCGCGGATCTCCGATGATATCGGCACCCTCTACGAACACGGCATCCGCGCCATCGACAACGGACTCCGATTCGGTTCACACGGGCTGCCCCTGATCGGGGGGGGCGACTGGAACGACGGGATGGATCGGATTGGACGTGCCGGCAAGGGAGAAAGCGTCTGGCTCGCCTTTTTCCTCCACGAGGTGATGACGCAGTTCGCCGCCCTCGCACGCACGCGTGACGACCACCCTACCGCCGAACGGTATGCCCTCGAAGCCGGCCGGCTTCG
>JAWXAX010000215.1 GCA_034439735.1 Rhodothermales bacterium
ACCTGCAACTTGCCAACCTGCAACTTGCCAACCTGCAACTTGCCAACCTGCAACTTGCCAACCTGCAACTTGCCAACCTGCAACTTGCCAACCTGCAACCTCTACCTCCTCGCCATCTCAATAATCTCGACCGGCGTGCCCCACATGACCGTCGTCATGACGTCGGTGCGGAGCCGCATGTCGAATGCGACGCGCAGGCCGTCTTCTCGGAACGTGACGGCAAGATTGATCGGAAAGTACCGCTCGCCGTCTTCGGATTCGATGCCGTAGAAGCCGCCCTCAAGGTCGAGGTAGACGATCGTGCCCTTAAACGGCATCGTCGTCTGCACACTCCCTCCGGCCTCGGGGGCGGAGGACGTTTTACACGCCGGCGCGGCGAGGAGGAAAATTCCGAGAAGTGCAAAGTGAAAAGTGGAAAGTGAAAAATGGGGGAGTCTGAGGTTCATGGTCACGCTCTATTGGTTATTGATCAACTCACGGTCACAGCCACTCACTTTGCACTTTTTACTTTGCACTTTTTACTTTTCACTTTGCACTTCGCCAACAGCGTGTATCCACCCTCCTCCCAGCACATCATCCCCTTCATACAAGACAAGCGATTGGCCAGGGGTGATGGCATGGCGGGGTTCGGCGAAGGCGACGTGCAGGGTGTCGTCGTCGCTCTGCCAGACGATGCAGGGGGCGCCTTCGTCCTTGTAGCGGATCTTGGCGATGGCGGGTCTCTCCTCACGCAGGTCGGGGTACTTGGTCAGGTTTAGCTTGCGGGCGACGAGGGTTTGCTGCAATAACTCCTTGCGGGGGCCGACGGTGATAGTGTTGCTGGGGGCGTCGATCCGGGTGACATAGGCCGGATACCCAAGCGCCAGCCCGAGGCCGTGGCGCTGGCCGATTGTGTAAAACGGAAACCCCTCGTGCCGGCCGACGGCGGTGCCGTCGCTGAGTACAAACGATCCGCCCTCTACCTCGGCCTCAAGGCCCGGGACGCGTTCCTTGAGGAAACGCCGGTAGTCGTTGTCGGGCACGAAGCAGATCTCGTAGGAGTCCGGCTTGTCCGCGACGCGGAGCAGGCCGTAGTCGTGCGCCATCTGGCGGATCTGCGGCTTCGTGTAGGCCCCGAGCGGAAAAATGGAGCGCTGGAGGTGTTCCTGGGGGAGGCCCCAGAGGGCGTAACTCTGGTCCTTGTTGGCATCCAGCCCGCGCATTAGCACGTGCCGGCCGAGGGCCTCGTCGTGCCGCACTCGGGCGTAGTGGCCGGTGGCGATGAAAGCACACCCCAGGTCGTCCGCGCGGCGGAGCAGGGCCGCCCACTTGATGTGGGTGTTGCACAGGACGCACGGATTGGGGGTGCGGCCGGCGAGGTACTCGCCCGTGAATCGCTCGATCACCCAGTCCCCAAACTCCTCGCGGATGTCAACGATAAAATGGGTGAACCCGAACGCCATCGCCACGCCCCGGGCGTCGTTCATCGAATCCAGCGAGCAGCACCCGACCTCCTTGCCGCCGCGCCCGCCGCTCGAGGTGTAGTCCCACGTCTTCATCGTGATTCCGATCACCTCGTACCCCTGCTCGCGAAGCAACACGGCCGCCACGGATGAGTCGACCCCGCCGCTCATGGCGACCAGGACACGTCCTTTGGATGGGTGGGGCGGGGTTTCCATGGGGTGATGCTGGCCCAATGCCTGTCAGAGTGGATCGTTAAAAGTAGGTGGCCTTTGAACGGACCCGTCCATCCGGCGTTCCTGAGGGAATCGCCGGCACGAAATGACCAGATACATCCTCCTCCTTCTTATCCTCCTCCCGCTCGACATGGCCTCTGCCCAGACCCTTGTGTGGTCCACCGTCCTGCGCGACGTACGCAACCGCTACCCGGAGGTCGAGCAGATCTCGGTCGACTCCCTGGCGCATTGGCTGCAGGACCCGAACAGGCAGCCGCCGCTGCTGGTGGACGTGCGCGAGCGCTCCGAGTATGACCTCAGCCACATCGCCGGCGCCATCCACTCGGCCCCGGATTCCGCCGATGTCGACGATCTGCTGGCCGCGGCGGCGGGCCGGCCGATCGTGCTGTACTGCTCGGTCGGCTATCGGTCCTCGGCCAAGGCGCAGGCGCTCCTCCAGGCCGGCGCCACGTCGGTCGCCAATCTGGAGGGGTCGGTGTTTATGTGGGCGAACGAAGGACAACCGGTCGAGCGCGACGGAAAGGCCGTACGGGAAGTCCATCCCTACAACCGGGTGTGGGGGGTGTTGCTCAATAAACGGCTCCGTGGAGAGGTGGGGAGGGACTGAGGTTACGGGAAAATCCCGCGCAACTCGTAGGCGTATGCGATCTTCTCAAGCGCGGACAGGAAGGCCGCGCAGCGGAGATCGATCTTCATTCCGTGTTTCTCCTGGATCACCCGGATCTGTCGGTAGGCCTCGACCATGGTATCCTCAAGGCCGGAATTGACGAGGTCGACCTCGTCAGGACCCTGGGCGATTTCGCGTATCAATTTGGCATCGATCGACTGGCCGGTCATTTTTTCGAGCGTCCGAAGGATTTTCAGGTTGCTGCGCTCCTCGAATCGTTTCTCCATGCGTCCGAAGCGGACGTGTGAGAGGTTTTTCAGCCACTCGAAATACGACACCGTCACCCCGCCGGCGTTGAGGTACATGTCCGGGATGATCAGGACGCCGCGTTGCGTCAATGCCTCGGCGGCGTCGGCCGTGACGGGGCCGTTGGCGGCCTCGGCGATGATCTTTGCCTTGATCCGGCCGGCGTTTTCCATGGTGATCTGGGTCTCCAGGGCGGCCGGCACGAGGATGTCACACGCCAGTTCGAGGGCATCCAGCGTATTCGGAATCAGGGTAGCGCCGGGGAAGGAGACGATCGTTTTGTGCTCCTTGCGGTGTCGGTCCACCGCGTCGATGTCCAGGCCTTTCGGGTTGTAGATCGCCCCGTCGTACTCGGCGATCGCGATGACGACGCCGCCTTCCTCCTGGAGGAATTTGGCGGAGTGGTAGCCTACGTTTCCGAAGCCCTGGACGACGACGGTTTTGCCGGCAATGCCGGTCGTCAGCCCGCGGGCCTTCATGTCTTCCTCGAAATTACACGCCTCGCGGACGCCAAAACACACCCCGCGCCCGGTAGCCTCCACGCGGCCGCGAATACCGCCCTGGGCGATAGGCTTGCCGGTAACACAGCCGAGAGCGTCGAGTTCGGACGTGGTCATCGAATTGTAGGTGTCGACGATCCACGCCATCTCGCGCGCGCCAGTGCCGTAGTCGGGCGCCGGCACGTCGATCCCCGGGCCGATAAATTTTTTGGCGATCAGCTCGTACGTATAGCGCCGCGTGATCCGCTCGAGCTCGGCCTCGGAGTAGTTACGCGGGTTGATCTTCACCGCTCCCTTGGCCCCACCGAACGGGACGTCGACGATGGCGCACTTGTAGGTCATCAGCGAAGCCAGGGCGACCACCTCGTCCTGGTCGGCGTGTTCGTTGTAGCGGATGCCGCCTTTTACTGGCATCCGGTGGTGGCTGTGTTCGGCGCGCCAGGCCTTGATGACCTCGATGGTGCCATCGTCTCGCTTCAGCGGAAACTGGATGGAATAGACACTATTGCAGATGCGGATCTGTTCGATGAGTCCGGGTGGGTAGTCAGTCAGCGCCGCCGCACGGTTCAGGTTGGCATCGACTTGCTCGGTGAAGGAGATCTTCTGGGTTGCCATACGGTGTATTCCTCACGGATTGGATTGGCCTGGAGGCGCCGGAAAGAGTAGCTTGTCGCGGCCTGGCCGGCGGGTCGGGCAGAAGTTAGATCCACACCGTTTGAATCGCAAATGAAGGAAAAAGCCACGGGAAACAGGCTGTTTTTGTCTGGAATCCTGCTTGCCGCGGGCCTTTCGCGGCGCATGGGAGAGATCAACAAGTTGCTGCTCGAAGTGGACGGTGCGCCGATGGTGGTCCACGCCGCCAACCGGCTGATGGAAGCGGATGTCGACGAACGGATCGTCGTGCTGGGGCACGAGGCCGGCCGCGTGCGGGAGGCGCTGAACGGGTTCGACGTACGCTTCGTGGAAAATCCGGGCTATCCGCAGGGCATGACATCGTCGATCCAGGCCGGCGTCCGCGCCGTCTCGCCGGCGTCGGCCGGGTACCTCATTGCCCTATCCGACATGCCGCGGCTTTCGCCCTCGACGCCCGCCGGCGTGCTCGCGGCGTTTCGCGCCGCCGAGGCGCTGCGACCAGGCGCCATCGTCATCCCCGTCTACCAGGGTCGGCGTGGCCATCCGGTGGTGTTCTCTGTTGTTTATCGCGAAGAGATTCTAGCACACGACGAGCCTGAAGGCTGCCGCGGGATCGTCAAACGCCACGCCCACCGGGTCATCGAAATGCCCACGGAAGATGAAGGGGCGGTGTGGGATGTGGATACAATGGAAGCAGGGCAAAAGGAAAAAGGGAAAAGGAAAAGTGGATGTTGAGCACCCCCACACCCCCACACTCCTACCCCTCACACTCACGAATGAATCGGCCCTGTGCGTTTCCTGAGCAACCCACCGCCGCGGCCGTGGAGGATGGCCTGGGCCTCGGCGAGGGCGGCGAGGGCGATTTCTTCCGGGGTTTCGGTGCCGATGTCGAGTCCGATAGGGCCGAAGATGCGGGTGTCGGCGTCGGCTGGCAATGGGGCGGTTTCGGCGAGTTCCTCGAGCATACGGGCGGTGCGGCTGCGGGGACCGAGGAGGCCGAGGTAGGGCGTCTGGGTGGGGAGGAGGCCGGCGAGTAAGGCGCGGTCTCGCAGGTAGCTGTGGTTCATTAGGAACGCCGCCGTGCGGCCGTCGGTGGCGATGCGGGTGGCAACCTCCTCGGGATGCATCAGGAAGATACAGCGATCAGCCCCGGGGAAGCGGCGGGCAAGCTCCTCCTCGGGTTTTCGGCCGACAATCCACACCTCCCAGCCGAGCGATTGCGCCATACGGACGACCGGCGCGATGTCGTGCCCTTCGCCAAACAGCAACAGGCGGATGGGCGGTTGAAGGGCCTCGAAGAGCACCTCGGCCGTGGCGCTCATGGTTTCGTAGGTCCGGTTCTGCCAGGCCGGCCGGCTGGCCGCGTGGCGCTTGTCCTCCAGGATCGCCCGGGCGTCGCGCACGATCCGTTCGTGTAAACCCTCCGGGAGGTCGCCCGACGGGATAGACTCGAGACCCAGATCCTGGACGGCCACATGCCCGGCTACGGCGTCGCGCCATGCGCCCGAGCCGGTGAGCACGGTCGCAAGAACGTTAGAACGGCGAGAGGCCGCGCTTGCGGCGATGGCGTCGAGCGGCGGAACCGGGCCCCCGGGGGCGAAGGGCTCGATGAGGACGTGCACGATGCCGTTGCATCCGGTGCCAAAGCCAAGTACGATGTCGTCCTCGCCGAGGGTGAAAGGGTGGACTTCCGCGAGGCCGGACTTCATCTGTTCCAGCGCACGTTCCGCCACCTCGCCCTCCAGGCAACCGCCGCTGATGGTCCCCCAGGTGGCGCCCTTCGGGTCGATGAGCAGCCGCGCCCCTGGTCGGCGATAGGTGGATCCGCCGATGCGCACGACGGTGGCCAGGGCAAACCCCTGGCCTTCGGCGCGGAGACGGCCGGCATGGTGGAGGATCTGTCGGATTTCGTACATGCCGGTGAAACGTGCCTTGCGGAAAGGGGTTGCCTGAGCACGCATTTCCCCCATCACGAATCACGAATCGCTAATCACGAATCATGCGAATCAGGAGTTGAGGCCGTATCAAATGAATGAATCTAACTGGCAATCCCCCCATTCTTCGTCTTCCCCCGGTCAAAGCCGGGGGCAGGCTCC
>JAWXAX010000216.1 GCA_034439735.1 Rhodothermales bacterium
CCCTCCTGCTGTTCGCCCTCCTGCTGTTCGCCCTCCTGCTGTTCGCCCTCCTGCTGTTCGCCTTCGTTTTCCTTGGGCGTCTCACCCGTTTCGGGCTCGTCGGAGAGTTCTTCCGTCTTTTCGCGGATCTGCTCCTGCTGTTCGGCCAGGTCTTCAGCGCGGCGGGCGGCCTCCTCGAGGTCCTGCTGCACACGGAGTTGTTTAAAGAGATCGAGGGTTCGTTCGAGACGCTCCTGATACTGCTCTTCGTTAAACTCGAATTCCTGCAAGGCCTCTTGCATCTGCTGGAGATCGAGTTCCTGCATGGCTTCCTGGAGCTGGCTGAGGGCTTCCATCAACTCGGGCGAGTTGATTTCTTCGATCACCTTCTGCATTTCCTGGTACATTTCCAGGGTACGTTCCGAGGCCAGGTCGTTTTCCTCCATGCGTTCGATCATCTCGTCGAACGCCTGGTTGAGTTCGTCGGCGCGTTGTTCGATGGCGGATTGTTTCTCTCGGACCTGTTCGAGTTGGCGCTGATCTTCCCAATCGCTCTCCTGCTTATTGCGTAGTTCGTCGCGGAGTTCTTCGAACTGCTCGCGGATCTGGCGCGCCTCGTCCAGGATTTCCTCCATCTCCTCTTCGGCGGCGTCCTCCGTGGCGTCGAGTTGTTCGTATTGTTCGGCTATCGAGGGGAGGCGGAGCAGGTGGGTAGCGCTGCGGGCGTCTTTGAAGCCGGCGAAGGCGTCGTTATCCCACACCTGTACAAAAAACTCGATGACATCACCCGGCACGGGGTCCAGCGGCGTGTCGCGGCGGAGGTCCCAGGCGTGGAGCACTTCCTGATCGAGTTCAAACGGGGCCAGCGTGGTGAGGGGGATGGTGCTGAAGGCGGCATCAGGCGTGCCGAAGCGGGACTCGGCGAGACGGTAGTTGAGCGCGAGCCGGCTGAATCCGAAGTCGTCCGTCAGCCGGATGCGCAGCGCCGTCGCCAGGGCGTCGTTGAGTTCGGACACCGGCTCGGGCTCGACGACAAGCACCTGAGGCCGAGCATCCTGGACGACGCGGACGGTATATTCGATCGGGTCGCTGTTGGCGATGCCGCGTTCATCGACGAAGAGAAGGTGATATGTGCCTTCCTGGCGCACGATAAACGATCCTTCCGCCGTGGCTCGGCTCAGGGTGAGGGTGTCGCGCCGGCCCTCATCATGGACGATGAAGCCGGCGGCGGCATCCGGGCCGCTCAGGTCGATCGCCAGCTGAACGGAGGTGCCGGCGAGGGCCTGGATATCGCCGACGTTCGGATCCAGCCGCTGGGGTGGAATACGTGCGTAACGGGGAAAATTCAGCGCCACGCGTAACGACCGGATGAGCGGCCGCTCGGCGATTTCAGCGGTGAACCAGGGGGTGGCGTATGCGCCGGCGCGGACGCGGTAACGAAAGGAGTGACGAACGTTGAGGAGATGGTGCACAAAACGATGGGCGGAGTCCGCCCGCATGTCCTCCGTGGTGATCAGTTCTTCCTCCAGATGCTGCATCTCGAGTGTCGCCGTAGCCGGCGTCGCGGACCCCGAGGCCAGGGTGCGAATCGTCAGGGAATCTCCCCGAATTAATGCGATGTCGCCAGGTTCGACGCTGAGTTGAAATGGGGAGGGGCGATTGAAGTGTGTACTCGGGGCGAGAAGCCGATGAGAAGCGCCCAGAAACGCTCCGGGAGCCGCGAGGAGGAATATGAGGACGCCAACTAGCGGGATGAGCGCGAGGCGCGAGGCGTGCCGGACCCGATCGAACGAGACCACGTTCTCAAACGGCACCGGATCGATGGTGCGGCCGAGCGAGGCGACGGCATGATCGATGATCCCCGGCGAAGACGGACTCGTCCTGCCTTCGATCAATTGAAGCATCGTGGTGAATCGATCCGAGATCTCCGGGAAACGCTGCCCGATTTGCCGGGCGAGTTGTGCTTCGGAGGGGCCGCTCAACCAGCCGCCCATGCGGAGCAGGGGGCGGACGACCACCCAGTAGGCGAGCGCAAGCGCCGAGAGGAGGACCGACCAGAATAGAAAGGTGCGAAAGGCAGAATCCAGCCACAGACTGGCCTCGACGGCCGTGGCGAGGAGCCAGATGGCCGCTATACTGCCCAGGAAGAAAACTCCGCCCCATGCACACTCGGCGAGTTGCTGCCGGCGACCGACGGCTTGCAGGCGCTGGCGAAGCGAAGAAATAAAAGCCTGGGTCTTTTCGCTCATGGGCGGGAGTTATCGAGACAGGGGTACAAAAACGCGGGGGTATATGCTCTACCGCAGCGACCGTCTTCGGGTTTCAGGAGGGGTCGCGCCTCGGAGGTGCGTTGGTTTATCTAACGCCGAAAACAAACGCCGTTCCTGAGGCGGTTACGGGAGGTTGTGTTACGTGGAACTTTGCCTATATTCCACTTCTCACCAGAGGCGCGTTGTGACCTGTTAAGCGGAGATTACCTCATGAACGAAATCATTGCCGTCATTCTCGGAGGAGGCGCGGGCAGCCGGCTGCACCCTCTTACGTACCGGAGATCCAAACCAGCCGTGCCCCTCGCCGGCCGTTTTCGTCTCATCGACATCCCCATCTCGAACTGCATCAACTCCGACATCAACCGGATTTTTGTGTTGACGCAGTTCAACTCGGCCAGTTTGCACAGCCACATCCAGAACGCCTACCGGTTCGACCGATTCGATCGCGGCTTTGTCACGATCCAGGCGGCCGAGCAGACGCCGGCGTCGAGTTCGTGGTTTCAGGGCACCGCGGACGCGGTGCGACGCATCCAGATGCACACACGCGTGTCGCGGCACTCGCACGTACTCATCCTGTCGGGCGACCAGCTCTACACGATGAACTACCAGGAGATGTTCAAGCATCACGTGGATCTGAAGGCCGACATCACGATCGCCACGATCCCCGTGCACGCCAACGATGCGTCGGGGTTTGGCATCCTGAAAACCGACGACACGCATACGATCACCGAGTTCTACGAGAAGCCCCAGCCATACGATCTTGCCGGCAAGGAGAGCCCTGTCGACGACGAAATGCGTGCCCAGCAGCGTATCTACCTCGCGTCGATGGGTATCTACATTTTTAACAAGGACGTATTGCGGGACCTTTTGGCGGAAGACAAAAGCTGGCACGACTTCGGGAAGGAGGTCATCCCGGCCGCCATCGAGAAGAAGAAGGTCGTCAGCTTTCCCTTTACCGGGTATTGGAGCGATATCGGGACGATCCGGTCCTTCTACGACGCCAACATTATGTTGACGACGCCGAAGCCCGAGTTTAACGTCTACGACCCGAACGCACCGCTTTACACCGAGGTGCGCACGCTGCCCCACGCCAAGATCACTAATGCCGTCATTCGAAATTCCATTATTGCAGAAGCCAGTGTGGTGGTCGACAGCGATATTTCGGACTCGGTGATCGGCATTCGCTCATTCATCGGGAGGGGCACGACGATCCGCCGATCGGTGATCATGGGTGCGGATTACTTCCACTGGCACGATTCTAGTGAACGCGAGCATCTCGAAGGCCCGGATCGGCCGGGCATCGGCGAGGAATCGTTTATCGAAGGCGCGATCGTCGATAAAAACGTCAGCATCGGCAATCGATGCGTGATCGCCAACAAGGCCGGCATCCAGGAAGGCGGCGACGATAAGACATTCTACATCCGGGATGGCATTGTCGTAATCCCTAAAAATGTGCGGATCGAAGACGGGACCGTGATTTAGTCTCCAGTCGGCCGATATTGAAAATAAACCGAACTCGCGGGGAGATCCGAAACGATGTAGGCCGTGGGGAATACCACAGGCTCGGATTACCGCATCACCCAGCACACACATCTCGGATTCGTATGTACACGAAACGTACCCATAGCCCCATGGTCGGGGCGCTGATAGTAGCGACGTTTATGCTGGCTTCGTGCCGGACGTACGGTGGTCATGGAACGGAGCAGGCTACGTATGACGAGGTGGCCCAGGTTGTCGCGACATTTGAGGCGGAGCTTGCCAGCGCTCGGAACGAGTTGCCGGCCCTGCAACAGGCTGCCGGGTCGAATGCCGCCATCCAGCCGTTTATCGGCCAGTTCGAGGCGATGATGGCGACTCACGCCGCCATGGTGGACGATCACAAGGAGCGTCTGGCCCATCTGGACGTCCGGACTGGCCCTATGGGTCGTCTTTCTCGTTCGTATCGCGACCTCAATCAGGCCCTCGGCGCGCTGGTGTCCGAGCGGCAGGAGGTAAAGATCGGCTACGAGGCCATTGCGATTGATGTACGTAGCGCTATGTTTGGCCAGGCCTTCCAGATCGAAACGCCGGCGGAGATCGGCCGCTATCAGATCGTGCCGCCATATTACGAGAAGCTCCGGTATGCGCTCGAGCGCGCCCGGTTGGACCTGGAACCGACGCTTGCGGGGTGATCGTTTCCTTTCGAGCTCGCTCCCCTTCTCTCAAATCTCCATGAATTACCATGTCAAGGCCGCCATATGGGGTATGGTGATCGGTGGGTTGTTTCCTCTCGCATTTCTGGCGCAGGCGCAGATTGCGCCCGTTAAAGACAATACAGTAAAGCCCGATAGCATGCGGCATTACGATCTCGAGGAGATCGTGGTCAGCACCCCTGGCTCGCTGCCTCAAGAAACGTATACCGTGCAGCGGATAGCCCTACGCGAGTTAGAACGGCAGAACGCCGTCGTCGTATCCGATTTCGTGCGCAGCATCCCGGCGGCATTTATCCAGACGAACTCGCGGGGCGAGTCGCTGATTTACCTGCGTAATGCCGGCGAGCGCCAGGTGGCGCTTTTTTTTAACGGCGCATCGATGAATGTGCCCTGGGATAATCGGCTGCATCTGGATATGATTCCGGCGGCTATGGTCGGGGGCATTACTATCGCCAAAGGGGTCCCGTCGATTCTCTATGGCACGAACGTGCTCGGCGGGGCGATCAACATGACCTCGCGCCGACTTGACGGCGAGGGCGACGAGACCCATGTCAACGCCCAGTACGGGAGTCTGGAAGATATCCGGATCGGAGTCGGCCATCTGTACCACAAGGGTCCCCTGCATGTGGGCGTGTCCGCCGGCTACACATCGCGGAGCGGCATTCCGCTGGCCGATCGATCGAGTGTCCCCTTCAGCCAGCCGGATGAGCGGCTGCGTACCAATACGGACCGCGAGCTGATCAATCTCTTTGGTCATGCGGACTACCGGTTCAAGAACGGCATACAGACCGGCCTCTCGCTCATGCACATCGAAGGTCAGTTCGGCGTGGCGCCCGAGAGCCACCTCGATCCAACCTCTGCGACCGTACGTTTCTGGCGTTATCCGGTATGGAATAATACGATGGCGATCGTGAATTCGACCGTGCCGATAGGCGTCGCGACCGTCCTCAAGGGCGCCTTCTGGGCGGGACAATTCGGGCAGACGATCGATCAGTTCGACTCGGTCGATTACCGACAAGTGGAGGCGCAGCAGGCGGATGTGGACCAAACGGCCGGGATGAGACTGTCGATGCTGCGGAGTTTCGGCGCTCACCAGTTGACGCTGGCGGCCAATGGCCTCACCTCTACGCACGAGGAAATCACCTCTGAACGTGACGAAACGGGGCGTTTTGTCTCCGAGAATGGGACCCAGCTGTATCGGCAACACGTTTTCAGCGCCGGCGCCGAATGGTCGTTTCGGCTTGCCGATCCGCTGATGCTGATTGCCGGCGGGAGCGTGGACGGCATCGCGACACCGCTCACGGGCGACAAGCCGGGCCGCGATCCTCTGGTGGATTACGCGATGAATGCCGGCCTCTCCTACACCTTGACTCCCTCGTGGGTGCTGCGTGCATCGGCCGGCCGGAAGGTGCGTTTCCCGACGATGCGCGAGCTCTTTGGCGAGTCACTGAACCGGTTTCTGCTCAACCCGAACTTGCGTCCGGAGTCGTCGATTGTCAGCGAGCTGGGCCTGGCAACGCAGCAGGGGGCGTTTCATGGGGAGTTTGCGGCCTTTTATTACCGTGTCCACGACACCATCGATCAACAGACGGTGGACGTAGACGGCCGGCGACTGCGGCAGCGCATCAATCTAGACGGGAGCCGTGTTGGTGGGGTAGAGGTGGCTGCCCGGTATGCGTTGAACACGTTTTGGACGATCGAGGGGCACTCCGCTCTCCTGCGCACTCGCGGCATTCAAGACGGGGAAACGACCCGGCTGACCGAAAAACCGGATGTGCTGTCAGCCCTTTCTCTAGAGTACGATACGGAGCGGGGCATCGCGTTTATGATGCAGGGCGAATACACGGGCCGGGCGTACGGTCGGAATGAAGACAACACCCTCGAGGCCTTGCCGCGGGTGCTGGCCATCGATGCTCGTGCGAGTTACGGCTTTGTCCTCCCCGGCGTCACCGGCAGGCGCGGCGAGGTGTTCATCCGGGGCGACAACCTTACCGATGCAAGCGTCCTGCCCCAACTCGGTCTTCCGGCGCCAGGTCGAACCGTTTCGGCCGGCGTGTCGCTTACGCTCTGACGGCGGGCGGCGTCCCTTACTGCGTCATGCTCTCGATGTACTGGAAGGCGTCCTGCTGATTCGAGGCGATCAGCAACTCCAGATCTTTCGCCTCCATCCCACAGGCCTGCGCCAGAACGGCCACCTCCGGAATATAGGTGAAGGCAAAATCCGGCTTGATGAGGTCCGTGGTTTCACCGGCGCGAACCAGACCCTCTCGGTACGCGCACAGCTGCTCGGACACGCCCACGCTCACCTTCAGGCTGAGCGCCAGATTGCGGAGGGCGACGTCTTCGATGTGCCCGGGGTTCAGGTAGGACTCGATCAATTCGCTAATCGGAGACGGAAGCCGCCAGTGCGTCGCTGCGATGGCGCCCAACCGGGCGTGGTCGATCCCCAGATACTTCCGCTCCATCTCCGCCGGCGGCGCAAATCCCTGTGTGTTCGATCGCCAGAGTTCGACATAGACATCCGGGTTATTGTAGAGCAACATCAGGCGGCCCACGCTGTGCAACAGGCCCGTCGTGTAGGCCGTCGCGGTGTATTGCACCTGGATCCGGCTCGCGATGAGACGCATATAGAAGCCCGTGCCCACGCTCGCCCGGATCATGTTCTCCAGCACGGCCGACTGGGCTTTCGAGGTGATGCTTTTCCGGATGCCGATGTAGCCCGAGGTCAGCACGATATTGCTCACCTCGAGAAATCCGATCATCACGATTGCCTTGCTGATGTCGTCGAAATGGCGTTGCAGGCCATAATAGGCAGAATTAATGCGCCGCAGGACAGAGGACACCACGACCGGGTCCATCTTAACGATTTCGATCAGGCGCTCGGTACTGGGCGCCTCGCTCTTGTTGGAGAGCAGGGCCGAGATCGCGGAGACCGTGCGGGACAAGGGCGGGAAGCGGAGCTCGAGGTCGTAAAGCAACTGCTCCCGCTGGTCGGCATCGTGAGGTCCAGCGTGTATCATGGGCGGGAATGGGGATACGGATGATTGGGCCGTTGGCAGGTAGGCGGATCCCGACATCTGTCTTGGAGGCCCACCCTGCTCGAATTCCAGGTATCGGTGCAAGATGGGGCGGGTTAAATGCCATTCCCGAAACAGGCGTATCCGTCTGCCGGCGCGGGTCACACCGCAATCACTGGACGATAGCTGTGCGCCACGGCCGGCGCGGCGAACATCGGCTTTGTTTGTCGCCAGACCGATTTGAAGTACGCGCTCTGGCGATAGGCATCGAGGGCTTCGACGCTTTCCCAGAGCGAATAGGTCGTGCGCACAGCCGGCGCCTCGACATCCTCGAGTAATTCAAGGCGCATACACCCTGGAAACTGGCGAATGGTGTCGCACGAAGCGGCAAACAACTCCTGAAACGCTTCCAGCGCATCAGGGCGAAGGGACAATCGAACCAGGCGAACGATCACGGAGGGCAGGGATTGGTTGAGGTAACTGGGCCACCAGAAACCGCCCGGCGTGCAGGCAGGATCCCATCAGCCACCCGGCGTCGCGCCCAGAATGCGTTGTCCGATAGCGCATTCGAGGCACCGTGCGTGCCGGCAATAGCCGCGGTAGAGCGCATGCATTCCCTGCGTGGCGAGGGCGTGTTTCGGCGTCCCCAGGGCTTCGAAGAGGGCCGTCACCCGATCGCGCTCGGGCTTGCATCGTCGAAGCAAGGCCATGCCGGCTTCCTCGAGCACGGGGTCGTCCTGCTGTTCTGCCACCAGCAGCACGGCCGGCGCGAGGGCATTGACGACGAGGCTCTCCAACCGAGGCCGGCCGATGCGCGCCGAACGCTCCCCTCGGCTCCGTTTGCCGAATCTGAAATGGGTGGTCCAGTAGGCAGACGGCGTAGACTCGAATAGCTCGGTCAGTGCCTCCATCGCCTGCGCGGACCGTGCGGCCGTCGTCAGGCGTCCAATGGGATCATGGTAGAGCCATCCATTCGGCGCCGTGAGCGCCGCGGCCTGGGCGATGCGCAGTGTGGGGAAGTTGGCGGGTCGCAACCGGAAAAACTGCCACCGGGAGCGCGCCATTGGCGCGAGATGCAGCCGGGCGTTGATCCGCTCGAAACGCTGTTCGAGGTCGACGATGGCGTCCGACGACGGGCGGTCGGACCGCGCCAGTTCGTCGGCGGCGACGGGGAGAAAGCCGGCCACGCCCAGATGTAACGCTTCCGCATCGAGGGGGGTGTCGAGCGAACGCAGGAGCGGTAGAGGCAGCCGTGAGGCCAGTTCCTCCATCGCTTCGCCGTTGGGTTCGGCGCCGAGGGCATGAAAGAGGCGGCGGTGCAGGAGCGCCTCGGTTTCAGGGCGGGTCAGGTAGGCGTTGGCGAGTTCGCTCTTGCGTTCGGTGAGGCGGTTTCGGCCCAGGCCGGCGATCCAGTCGATCGTCTCGTACGCATCGATCCGACCCCACATCGGCGCACACGGCAGCCCTCCACTTTCCAAACGGTGGAAGTCGTACAGTAGGCCCCGGAGGGAGGTCTGGAGGAGTGGAAATACTACGAGTTCAGGGAGTAGGATGCCGTCGGCCCGGCGTAGCCGGCCGGTAAACACATCCGGAAAAA
Organism: Rhodothermales bacterium; assembly: GCA_034439735.1. Lineage (NCBI taxonomy): Bacteria > Pseudomonadati > Rhodothermota > Rhodothermia > Rhodothermales > Rhodothermales bacterium. The sequence continues at coordinate 9,056 of JAWXAX010000216.1, forward strand.
GCGTGACGTGTAGGATTGTGCGATTGTAGGCCGGATCTTCCTGGTGGCCGTGCGCCTGCCAGTCGCCCGAGAATACGTGGATTTCGACGTCTCCCCGGTAGGCCTCCTCACCGAGATCGATCCGGGCATCCCTGAAATCCGGCCCGCCGTGCCCGTTGAGGAGGCCTGGGTGGAGCACCGACAGGCGCCGGCCGTCGCCGACAGCGCAGGCGCTTCTATCGAACCGTTGCTGCGCCCAGATGTCGTGCACGAGGCGTTCGGGGACACGGGCCGGCGTGCGCGGTTCATGCAAGTGCACTTCCAGGAGACGGTCGGCGTCGTGGTAGACGTAAAACGGAGTGTCGGGGCCGGTCGGATACGGGGCGTCGGCCTGGTGGGTTCGGGATTGACACATGGCGCACGAGGGCTGGGGGTGTATTCCTACTAGACAGGAAAGCCGGCCCCAGCATACCCTCGGCGTGCGGATTTTTTTAACGACCAGGGGTCAGGGGGATTGGATCTCGCGGAGGTGGTCGCGCAGGGCCGCGGCCTCGCGCGCGGCGGCGTCGGCGAAGTCGGGTCCCGACGAGGCGTAGAGGATCTGCCGGCTGCTGTTGATCAGGTTCAGCCCATACGCGTGTCCCGCGGCGTCGAGGATTTTGCGCGGGTCGCCGCCCTGGGTGCCGACGCCGGGGATCAAGAAGGGGAGTGTGGGGCAGGCGGACCGTATCGCGTGTACGGGCACGGCATTCGTGGCGCCCACGACGAGGCCGGCTTCACCGGGCAGGTCTTCGGCCCATTGCCGGGCGAGGAGCGCTGTGTGGAGGTAGATTTTTTTGCCCTCCGCCTCGAGCTCCTGGAGGTCGGCCCCGCCGGCATTCGAGGTGCGGGCGAGGATGATGGCCGCCTTTCCCGGGTAGGCGAGGAACGGCGCCACCGAGTCCCGCCCCATGTAGGGCGACACGGTGCAGGCGTCGAAGTCCATGGTTTCGAACACCGATCGGGCGTAAAATTGAGCGGAATTGCCGATGTCGCCCCGTTTGGCGTCGGCGATGGCTAGGGTGTCGGGAGGCAGGAGGGCACGGGTTTGCTGGAGGGCTTCCCAGCCGGCGGCGCCGTGGGCCTCGAAGAAGGCGAAGTTGATCTTGTAGGCGCAGGCATACGGGGCCGTCGCGGCGATGAGGGCGGCGTGGAAGGCCACGATGGCGTCGGCGGATGAGCGGCCGTCGCGTATGGAGGCCGGCAGACGGTCGATGTCGGGATCGAGCCCGATGCAGAGGAGGGAACGCTTGTTTTCCTGAATCTGGGTCAGTCTTTCCGAAAACGTCATGCGGTCGAAGCGTAGGTGGAGCCAGGATGAGGTGGGGCCGAATATACGGCGCAGGGCATCATCTTTGTCCTATCCCCGGGCGACATCGTCAGGAACCGGAGTCGAACTACCGGTGTAGTTCACGGGCCCGTGAGCCGGGTCACCCATTCGATACCCGCACATCCGACTGCATCTACAATTGTATGGCAACTCCCAGTTTAAGCTCCATGAAACATGTTTCGGCAAAAGACCGGAAGATGATTCAGGACATAGAGTCGATGATTGGCCCTGATCCTCGTGAGCTGGGCTTTGTAAAGAACCTGTTTGCCGGCCGGTTTCGTGAGGATCTCATTTTCCCGTACCCCCGTGAGAGCCGCGGCGAGCGCGAGAAGTGTGATCGCCTTCTGATCGAGCTGGAGGCGTACCTCAAAAACGAACACCCGGCTATCCTGATCGATCAGGAGGAGTACGTGCCCGACTGGTGCTTCGAGCGGCTCTTTGCCCTGGGAGTAATGGGGATGACGGTGCCGGAAGTATACGGCGGGCTCGGGCTTGGGGTCACGAGCTACAACCGCGTGCTGGAGTTGATCGGCAGCTACTGTGGCTCGACAGCCGTTATTGTTTCGGCGCATCAATCGATCGGTTGCAAGGCGATCATGTTGTTCGGGACGGAGGAGCAGAAGACCCGCTGGCTACCGCTCGTTTCGCGCACGTTCTTGTCGGCCTTCTGTTTGTCGGAGCCGGACGTAGGGTCGGACGCCGCCGGCCAGCGCACGCGGTGCGAGCTGAGCGCGGACGGGGAGTACTACATCTTGAGCGGAGAGAAGAAGTGGAGCACATCTGGCGCCCTGGCCGGCGTGTTCACCGTGATGGCGCAGCAGGAGTATGTGGAGCCGGCCACCGGTAAGAAGCGCGAGGGGGTTACGGCGCTCATCTGCACGCCGGACATGGCGGGGATCGACATCATCCAAAACAACCGGAGCAAGACGGGCATTCGCGGCACCTGGCAGGCGCGCATCCGCTTCCAGGACGTACGCGTTCCGCGCGAGAACCTGTTGCACCTGGAAGGCAAGGGCCTGAACGTGGCGTTGACATGCCTTAACTTCGGACGCTGCACGCTCAGCGCCGGCGTCATCGGGGCCGCTCGCCGCGCGATGAACCAGAGCGTGAAGTGGGCCCAGACGCGGTACCAGTTCGAGCGACCGCTGGCCGAGTTCGAACTCGTCCAGCAGAAAATCGCCCGGATGAGCGCGCTCACCTACACGATGGAGTCGCTGCTTTACATGATGACGGGCATGCTCGATCGGCAGGACCGCGACATCATGGTGGAAACGGCGATCACAAAGGTGTTTTCGTCCCACATGGGCTGGGAAGTGATCGACGACGCCATGCAGATCATGGGCGGCGAGGGGTACATGACGGAAAACGAACTGGATCGGATCTGGCGCGACAACCGCATTCACCGCATTGTCGAAGGTTCGAACGAGGTGATGCAATCCTTCATCTTCGCCTACGGCGGCAAGCAGATCGCCGAGCAGATGATGGGCATCCAGCAGGCGTTGGCCTGGGATAAGGAGGATTCCGTGATGGAGAACGTGGCCCGGATCCTGGGCAACAGCATGAAGGGGTACCTGATGCGCAAGGCGATTCCGCTGGGGGCCGAACTCTTCCTCGGCATCCGGTCCGCTCGGCCGGCGTTGCGTAGCGTGCATCCGTTGCTCGCCGCCTACGCGGATCGGCTCGCGACGATGACGCAGCGGCATGCCTACTATTTCAAAATGGCCAGCAAGTGGAATCGCGAGGAGATCGTCAAGCGCCAGGCCGTCCAGGCCCGGTTGGCGGACAACGCGATCTACCTGTTTGCCCTCTCCGCGGCGCTGTCGCGTATGGATAGCCAGATCCGGGGCGGAGACTACGGCCTCGGCTACGAACGCGACAAGGCGGCGCTGGCCCACGCGTTTGATCTCTTCGAGCAGACGTTCTACCGTAACATCGGCGAACTCCGCCACAACACGGACGTCAGCATGCGGAAGGCATCCGATGCGGCCCGCCGGTATAACGATAGCCTGCCCAACAGCGACTTCTACATCCCCGAGTCGTCCCCGACAGCCGCCGGCACGGGCAAGACGCCCCCGGTCGAACACGTCAAACAGTTCCCGGGAGGTACAGACGCCACAGGTGGTGACGGAGCCCTGGGCGAGGCGCCGGCGAAAGAGTTTAAGGTTTAAGGTTCGAGGTTTAAGGGAGGCACCTTATACCTTGAGAAACTGTTGGGAAATGCACTCAAAGATTAAAAGCCAGTCATTGTGCCTGCACTGAGCGAAGCCGAAGTGAGCCGATGGGGTGTTACATCCCACCGTGTCGAACAACCCTTCAGAACGACCGCTCTGCGAATATACAAGGGTGCGGTCGGCTGTGAGGTCCTTCGACACGGCCCGATTACCATCGGACCGGCTCAGGATGACCCCCTTCGAGTGACTCAGGCGAATTTCATCAGTTTCTGAACCTTAACCCTTGAACCCCCTCATCTCGTCGGATACCAGACGTACTTGCCGTCTCGGCCGAGGTACCCGATGTTGGTGATGATGTTATTCTCGTTATTCGGGTCGCGGAGCTCGATGGTGACCTGGGCGAGGCCTTTTTGGAAAGGCAGCGCTTCGTCGAAGTCGGGCTGGGCGATGACATTGCCAGACTTGTCGATGTATCCCCAGAACCCGTCGATCAGCACCGCGGCACGGCCTTCCGAGAAGGGGCGGGCATTTTCGAACTGGGGTTCGATAACCATCCGGCCGGACTTATCCGCGTAGCCCCACGTGTTGGTATTTTCGCGTGCGGCGACGAGGCCTTCGCTGAAATTGCCGGCTTCGATATACTTAGGCGGTATCTTCGCGCTGTTGCTCGGGTCGATGAAGCCCCAGCTGTCGCTGATCTTGATAGCCGCGAGGCCGTCCGAAAAGCTGCGGGCTTCGCTGTACTGGAAGTCGACTGCCATGTTGCCGTTTTCATCGATAAACCCGTACTGGTTGGTATTGAAGTCGATCACCAGGGCGCGGCCATCTTGAAAGTCGTTGCTGGCCGACTCGAATTCCGTCAGATCGGGGGTTTCGAGGGTGCGAATCACGTTGCCCCGAGTGTCGATGTATTCCCACTGAAACTCCGCGTCGCGCACGAAGGCGCGGCCGTTTTCAAAGCTGTACGCGGCCGTGTACTGGGGATTGATGGCGAAGGCGCCGGAGCGGTTCACGAAGCCCCAACGGCCATCTACCTGTACGGCGGCAAAGCCTTCCGTAAACGGACGCCCGTCCTGGAAGCGGGGTTCGATGACGTATTTGCCTTCCGGATCGATGTAGCCGACGTTGCCTTCGCGGATTCGCGCCAGCCCATCTTCGAATTCACGCGCGGCATCGAACGTGGGTTCGATGATGATCCGGCCGTTTTCGTTGATATACCCCCAGCTGCCGTCGATGCGGACCGGGAAAAGGTTGACGCCGTCGTTTTGTTCGGACTCGTCGTCGGAAGTGAGGCCGCCGATGAAGTCGCAGCCCGAAAGGGTGGCCGAGAAGGCTGCGAGGGCGAGGAGGGTACACAGGAAAGATTTCATACGATTCTGCTAAATAGTGCCGCGAGCCAGACGCTGCGATTAATTCATCGGGTACCAGACGTACTTGCCGGCCCGATCGATATAGCCAACACGCGGATCAACATTCACGTCGCCAAGCAGGACCCGCGCGAGGCCCCCCTTGAAGGGCTCCGCGGCGTCGAAATTCCGCTCCATGGCCACACGGCCTGTCGCCTTGCTGACATACGTCCAGTCGCTATTGATACGGACGGCCGCCATGCCCTCGGAGAATGGCTGAGCTTCGCTAAACTCGCCGAAGACGACGACTTCCCCTCGTTTGTTGATGAACTCGAAGCCGTCGTTGATCTCGACTACCGCCAGTCCTTCGGAAAACGCCTCGGCGCTGCCAAAACGGGGCGAGATGATCGGATTGCCGCGGGTATCGAGATATCCCCAGCCTTCACCGGTTTCGAACGGCGCGTAGCCATCGACGAAGTCGCCGAGCACCTGGACGGTCAGATCGGGGCTGATGGCCGTATCACCGTTTTTGCTGATATAGATCCAGCCGCTCAGGCCTTCCACGGCGGAGAGCCCATCCGAAAACGGCCGGGCATCGCTGTAGCTGGGGTCGATAACCATCTCCCCTGAACGATTGATGAATCCCCAGCGGGTGTCGGTACGGACGGCGGCGAGGCCTTCGGCGAACGGTTGCGAAAGCTCGTACGTGGGCGGGATGACCGTCGTGCCTTCCTTATTGATGAACCCGTAGAGATCATCAAGCGCGGTCCCGCGGACAAACGCGAGCCCTTCAGAGAAGCGGCCGGCAACCTGGTATTGCGGTTGCACCACCAAGGTGCCGTTGCGGTTGACGTACCCCCATACACTGCCCAACTGGACGGCGGCCATGTCCTCCGAAAAGTCGCGGGCGTTATCGTACGCCGGCAGGATGACGATCCGGCCGAGTCCGTTGATGTATCCCCACAACCCGTCGATACGGACCGGGTACAGTTCATTCGGATTGCCTTCGAGGGAAGCCTCGTCTGATTCTTCAAACAGATCGCACCCGCTGAAAGCGAGGCTGCCGAGGCAGAGGAACGTGGTGACGAGCACCGCGCTCGTCACCACGTTTTTCGTGATTCCTGATTTCATGATTACAGCTAGATGGAACGTAGGAACAGACCTCTGGGTCGTTATTTCATGAAGACCATCGACCGTGATTGCGCACCGTCGGGGGTTTTAAGCGTGTAGAAATAGGTCCCGCTCGGCATGCGCCCGCCTTCGAAGTCGATCTGATGCGTGCCTGCAGCCTGGTAGGCGTCCACGAGGGTGCGGACGAGCCGTCCTTGAGCGTCGAATACCTGCAGCGTGACGCGGCTCGGTTGGTTGAGGGTGTAGCCGATATTCGTCGTCGGGTTGAATGGGTTGGGATAGTTCTGGGAGAGCTGGAACGCGGCCGGCACCGGCGTCGGCTCGTTGCTCACCTGGACCTTGCTTCCGATGATGTCCATGCGGGGCACAGCCATGCCGAGCATAGCGTCCACATCCGCAGGAGGCATGCCGAACCAGTCCTGGAGGATGGAGGCATACACCGAGCGGAAATCGGTCGTGGGCTCGGGGTCGCCGCCGTAGAGCTGGGTGACGAGGTCGGATTGCGAACCGTAGACGCCGCGTTTCAGGCCGGGGCCGAACATGAGCATCGAGGCGCCGGCGCCATGGTCGGTGCCGCGCGATCCGTTTTCGCCGAGCGTGCGGCCAAACTCGGAATAGGTCATCGTCAGGACTTTCTGGTCGAGACCGTCCACCGCGAGGTCCTGGTAGAAGGCCGCCACGGAGTCCGCGATGGACCGCCAGCGATCGGCGTATTGGCCGGTGGCGCCGCCCTGGTTCGAGTGCGTGTCGAATCCGCCGATGGAGACGGAGATGACCTTGGCGCCCAGTCCGCCGCGGATGAGGCGGGCGGCGGCGGACATGTTGTCGCCGAAGCCGTTCGGGTAGGTGCCGGCCAGGTTGGTGCCGGCGTTAGCGGCGCGCTGGATGGACGACACATAACTCAACGCGGCGTTGGCGACGGCGCGTGCGTACTTGAGCGGCCGGCCGTAGGCCACGTTGTCGACTCGGGCATCGGTGGCGTCGTAGAGGCCGCGTCGGGCGATCTCTTCGATGAACTGGGCGTCGCCCAGGCTCACACCGAGGTTGCCGAGGTTGCTCTGGAACAGCGATACCGGTCCGCCGATGAGGACGGCCAGCGGGTGGTCGAGCGGCTGTCCGATGGTATCGAGCACATCCTCGACATACCGGCCCCATACGCCGGACGTGTAATTGACGTTGCCGCTGCCGATGATGCTGCCGCTGCCCGTGGCCCAGTTGACGGTGCCTTCGAAGTGCGACCGGGTCGAGCTGCGGTAGCCGGTGTTCAGTACGGCCGCGAGGCGGTTGTTATTCCACAGGTTCGTCAGGCTCGCCATGGCCGGGTGCAGGCCGTGGTCATTCTCCAGCGGCAAAACCTGGCTTCGTGGGATCGCTATCGTCGGGCGAACGCGATAATATTCGTCGATCTCGTAGGGGACGACCGTGTTGAGGGCGTCGTTGCCGCCGTTGAGCTGGATGAGCACCAGGATGCGGTCCACATCCGCGCTCTGGATGGCCTGGAGGATGGGTGCATGCCCGAAGGCCGTGACCGGGCTTCCGTTAAGCATGACCGAGGCGCCGGCGACGCCCATCCCGAGGCGGGTGAGGAAGTCGCGACGCGACCACTTGAGGTGGTCCTGCGTGTGGGCGGCGCCATCCTCGAGCCGGGCGCCGCGGCGGCCCCCTTCGGCTTCGGTATGGCCGTGGCCTTCGTGCCCCTGGTGATCGTGGTGATTGCAATGCTCGTGCATGGGTATACCTGAAAAATGAATTCCGTTTCTTGAGGCGAAGAAAGGGGGCCCAGGCAACGTTAGTGTAGCTGGTACTCGGGGATTTCCCGGCTCAGAAGAGCGATGTAGTGTTGCAATACGATGCGCGCGCGGTCCTTTTCGGTCGTGCTGCCGTCGACGATGTCCGGCCACTCGTAGTGGGGCATATCGCCGAGGAGCACTTTCGAAACATTCGACACGATCGGGTCGCTGAGTACGCTGGGTGGGGGTGGGATGTCGGGATCGCCGGCGAAGTCGTCGCTCACCTCGCGGATGCTGGCGATATCGAGCGGGATCGGCACGAGCGTACGCGCCAGATCTTCCGCGATCTTGAAGGGGTTGGCCGGGTCGGAGACGCGAACGGCCACGTCGACGGGGTCGAAGCTGCCGGCGCCGCCGCCGGTGAGGTCGGCAATGATATTCCACCGCTCAGGCAGGAGGCTCGTCGTGAGCCATTTCTCGTCGCCGGGCGCGTTGGCGGCATCAGGCGGGTTGATCCCCGGCCATCCGGCCACGTTTGGCGGGTTAAACAGCTCCTGGTTCATCGACCGCGGCTCAAGCTTCTGGCGGATATACTCCAGCACTTCGTCGGTCGGCGGTGTCTCGGTTTCGTTCAGGAAGCCGATCAGGAAGTCGATCGGACTCTTGATGCGTGAGCCGTAGTAGGTTGGCGAGAAGAAGCGCTGGCTGGTCAACAGCGCCTCCAGGACCGGCTTGATGACGTAGTCGCTGCTGACCATCACAGTGGCCATTTCGGCGATAAACGCTTCGTCGGGTACGGGATTGACGAGGTAGACGTACAGCTTCCGGCAGAGGTAATGCGCGATGGCCGGTCCCCGCTCCGCGAAGAGGAAATCGATGAGCTGAGTGTATTCGACGGCCGGGTCGCTATGGCCCTGGAACGACTTTCCGAAGATCGTCTTGGTGCCGGCGTCGTGCAGGGTGCCCTTCGCTTCGGTACGGAAGCGGCTTTCGTCTACCTGCCAGCCGGTGAGTACGCGGGCGACCTGCTTGATGTCGGCCTCCGTGTAGTTCAGGGCGCCGGTGGGGCTGTACTGGCCCATGGTGAACAGCTCGAGCAGCTCGCGGGCGTAGTTCTCGTTAGAGCCGGCGGGGTTACCCTGTTCGTCGGTCGTCGGGACGTTCGAGTTGTTGTCGAGATAAAACAGCATCGAAGGGTCGAGGCCGATCTCGTAAATCAGCTCCTTGAAGTTGCCCAGGGCATGGGTGCGGAGCAGTCGGTAATACGTGTAGGCGTAATACGGCCGCGTATAGACGCTATAACCCGTGACGAGGTGGTTGTGCAGAATGAGGGTCATCTTTTCGATAAAACCCTGCTCCTTCATGCGCCACATCCAATCTTTTTGCACATTATACAAGTCGTCGATTTCGCCCGAGAGCTTGTTCGTATACCAGGTCGGAGATTCGGGAAGCGCGTTCTCCTCGGCCTCCTGGAGGATGATGGCGACGGCCTCTGCGGCGGTCATTCCGATGAATCCGTTGACGCGGCGCAGACGCGCGCCAAATTCCGTACGGGTGACCTGGTGCCGCGCGTCGGCGCGGGTCAGCGGCGCCGTGTGTTGTTGGATGTCGATGGCCGCCTGCAATGCCGGCATCGAAACCGGGCTGCTAGCCGGCGCGCCGTTAAAGCTACGTCTGTTCATGGTTGTCCCAAAAGGTGCTTTCAAACCGAGCGGAGTGTGCGAAAGCCTCTGCGCGAGCGGGGAGGGACTCACCTGGGGGAGAGAGGCGTCTGAGGGCTATATCGTCTCTTCCACGTACTGTGCCAAACACAATCGGGCCCGGCATAACGCGTCCAGCCACCCCGGCGGGGCCAGCCTCCCGTTACCCGATAAAATACATCCGTTTCGTTTCTACCTGAAAGGGCCTGGAAACGCCTGCAAGTGGCAAAATCGTAGGCTTTCTCCCGGTTTTGAGCGGATAGCCGCGTTGGTGTTACCCCCCGTAGGACGCCTTTTTTGTCACTTCGCCGAGCCTTACATCCGCTGGTCTGTCGCCTGCGCAAGGTGAGTAATGGCGCGACGTGGGGTTATTTTGTGCGTGATCCCGGAAGGATCGAGGAGGCCGCAATCCCGGGTCCCAGAGTGAGCACGGGAATGATACATGGCAATTCGCTTGCCGAAACCCCCCAAAAACAGCCCGATCGTATCACGGGCGCTCGATAGGCGTGTGCGTTTTAGACTGGCCCGGCATCAACTCGTCGATGTCGGGACGGGGAGGAGTGTCCCGGACGGCTGTGTGTGCGTGAAATCAACCGATGGTAGGGAATCCCGTGTAAGGCTGGAGGGCGTCCGGGATGACGATCGAGCCGTCCACCCGCTGCCCGTTCTCGAGTAGCGCCGCGACGATGCGAGGGAGCGCCAGGCCACTGCCGTTGAGGGTATGGACGAACGAGGGCTTCTTTTCACTTTCCTTGCGATAACGCATCGCGAGCCGGCGCGCCTGAAAGGCCTCGAAATTCGAGGTGGAAGACACCTCCAGCCAGCGTTGCTGGCCAGCGCTCCACACCTCGAGGTCGTATTTCTTCGACTGCGTGAAGCCCATGTCGGCCGTGCACATCAAGAGCCGGCGGTAGCGCAACCCGAGCCGCACCAGCGGGCGCTCGGCGTCTTCGCGGAGTGCTTCGAGGGCCTGATAACTCTGGTCTTCCGCTACGATCTGCACAAGTTCCACTTTATCGAACTGGTGCAGCCGGTTCAGACCGCGTACATCTTTTCCGTAGGAACCGGCCTCGCGTCGGAAGCACGGGGTGTAGGCGGCGTATTTGATCGGAAGATCGGCCTCCTGCAGCACCTCCTGACGGTGGAAGTTGGTTACGGGGACCTCCGCGGTCGGGATGGCATACAGCCCGTCGCGGGTCATTTCGTACATCTGATCTTCCTTGTCGGGTAGCTGCCCCGTGCCGCGCGCGCTGTCGGCGTTGACCAGTATCGGGGGCTGGATCTCCGTATACCCGCCTTCATCGACGGCGAGATCGAGGAAAAACGCAACGAGCGCTCGCTGCAAACGGGCTCCTTTGCCGATATAAAACGGGAAGCCGGCGCCGGTGACCTTGGCCCCCCGCTCGAAGTCCAGCAGGCCATGGCGTGCGGCGAGCTCCCAGTGGGGCAACGGAGCGAAGTCGAATGCCGGCGCTTCGCCCCACTCATAGGCCACTACGTTGTCCTCGGGAGAGGCGCCCAGGGGCACGCTCGGATGAGGGATGTTAGGCACCTCGAGAAGGAGCGCATCCATTTCAATTTCTTGCGCGCGCGCCTCTTCCTCCAGCCCTTTTAGCAGGCCCTTCATCTCGGAGCTTTCGGCTTTGATGCGATCGGCTTCCTCCCGTTTCCCCTCACGCATCAGGATGCCCACTTCGCGGGAACGTTCGTTCGATTGCGCCTGAAGATCTTGGAGCCGCGTGAGCACATCGCGTCGCGCTGAGTCGCGGTCTAGGATACGATCGACGAGGCCGGCTGCGTCGATGCGTTTGTCGATGATGGCTTGGCGCACACGATCGGGTTCGGTGCGGATCAGGTTGATATCGATCATGCTCGGTTACTATCGAACGGTTACTATCGAACGGATACTATCGAACGGATACTAGCGAACGGTTACTGTCGAACGGTTACTAGCGAACGGTTACTAGCGAACACAGAAGCGATCACGAAGTCGAAACGGGCAACCCGAGCCGCGCGCCGAGGTGCGCGAGGTTTTGCTCGATCGTATGTGGCTTGTACCCGAATTCGGTTTCTGCTTTCAAGATGATAAAGCCCGTGGTGAGCGGACGAAGCGCCCTTTGACTGAATGAGGCGCTGTTTGTTCTTTTGATGAGCGAGGCGTCCAGGTCGAAGGTGGCGGCAATCTTCAGGGCGAAGTCGTACACGCTCAGGTACTCGCGTCCGGAGAGGTGGTAGAGGCCCGTTTTGTCGAACTTCACGAGGCGGAGGATGCCCTGGGCGAGGTCGGGCGCATAGGTAGGGGTGCGCCACTGGTCGTCCACTACCTGAATTTCTTCGCCCTTGCTCAGTTTGTCGATCACCCACAACACGAAGTTGCCGCGGCTAAGGCGTTCGCCGGCGCCGTACACGAGCACCGTCCGAACGATCGCCCAGCGCCCGAGACCGGATTTGATGATCGCATTTTCGGCGGCGAGCTTGGACTTCCCGTAGAAGTTCACGGGATCCGGACGCTGGCTTTCGATGTACGGCCCCCCTTTGCCGTCGAACACAAAATCGGTGGATAGATGGACCATCTTGACGCTGAAGTTGAGGCAGCTGCGGGTCATCTGTTCAACGGCCTCTACATTGACCCTCCAGCAGGCGTCGCGCTCATCCTCACACTGGTCAACGGCGGTCATGGCGGCGCAATTGATGACCACGTCCGGCGTGAAAATGTTGAATAGGTGGCGGACTTCGGCGGTGTTCGTGAGGTCGAGCCGGGTGTAGCCGCACGACCCATTGCTGAAGCGGGGCTCGACATCCTTGCCTGTGGCCAGAATATCGAATTCCGGGTACGGACTGAGCGCCGTTACAAGTTCCTGGCCCAGCAGGCCGTTGGCGCCTGTGATGAGTATACGTTGGTAGAGCATGATGCAATGAGTGGGGCCGTGGGGGCCGCGTTGAGCGCCACAAGATACGGCACGGCGAGGCGGTTGGAAACGGGGGCCCTGGCGCGATGTCCTGCTCGGTCGACGCCTGGCGGCAGCCGAGATCATCATTAGCGGAAAAAGTACCGCATGCCGGCGGCTCCGCCAATGCGGACGTGCGAATCGGGCAGGATCTCGAAATTGGGACGCGCCTGGAGAAATATCTCGAAGCGTTGGGTGAAGTAATTGAGACCGACCAGGGCCGAGAGGCCGAAGCGGGTCGATGGGCGGTTGCGGGGTGACAACCGGCCGGCGTGCAGACCGGGGCCCAGGAAAAAGCCGAGGGGCGATTCAGGAATCGCGTACTCGTACGAAGCATGGAAGGTGGCGAACACGGAACGGTCGAACCCCCAGGCGGCCAGCAGGTCCACCGCGATATCCGGCTGGAGATAATACTTTGCCGTGATGCCCGTCGGTTGGCCCACCTGCGCACCGACGCCGAACCGGCCCGGGGGGGCCGTACGCTGGGCGTTCGCCGGCGGCGCCAGCGTACCCAGCAGGGCGCTCAGGATCAAACCCTGGATCAAACCAGGCATCCAGCCCGACATCCAACCCGGCTCGACGGTCGTCATTCGTCCCGATGCTGGTGCGTCAGTGTGCCGATGATGTCCTCTTTGATGAGGCGCGCATCCTTCAGCGGCAGCCTTCCGGCAATCACCAGGCGGAGCTCGCGCCGCCGCGCCGCCGCCTCGTAACTGGCTATTTCCTGTTCACTTTCCGGGACGATCGGCGGCACCTGGACGGGCCGGCGCTCTTCATTGATCGCCACGAACGTGTAATACGCGCGGTTGCATTTCCGGCGAGTCCGCGCGATGGCGTTTTCAGCCCACACATTCAGTTCGATTTCCAGCGAGGTGCGGAACGTCCGGTTCACCTGCCCTTCGATCACCACGATTTCCCCGTGGTGGATCGGCGACTCGAACTCGACGGAGTCAACGGCAGCGGTGACACACACCTGGTTGGTATGGCGCTGGGCCGAGATCGCCGCGCAGATATCCATGAGGTACATCAGCCGGCCGCCCATCATGTTGCCGAGGTTGTTGGTGTCGTTCGGCAATACCATTTCGGTCATGATACAACGGGAGGCGGCGACGGTTTTTTGTTCGTGCATGGGGGAATCTCGCGGGCGATCGCTCAGGTCTTTTGTTTCTTCTTCTTCGCGGCGGGGAATAGGACATTGTTCAGGATGAGTCGGTATCCGGGTGAGTTCTTGTGGAGGCTCAACTCGGTAGGGGGGTCTCCGACGAAGTGCTGATAGTCTTCGGGGTCGTGGCCGGCATAAAACGTAAATGTACCCTCACCGCTCGCTCCGTGCACGTAGCGTACCTCATCCCGGCCCGGTGCTTCGGCAAGGATAACGACACTGGGTTTGATCAGATCCTTGCGAAAGCTGGTGGTCTGCCCGATGAACCCCTTGACGGTAGAGACATGATTCTGGGTGAGCATCGTCGGGACGGGATCCCACTTGGCGCTGAACTCGAAGAGGGTAAAATAATCGAGCGCCGGATTTCTGAGCTGGGGCGGCGGTGCGCCGGTGTCGATGTTGGCGTGTTCGTATTGTTGGGCGTTGAAGTTGGGGCGGAAGTTCTCGAAGGCGAACGTCTGCGCGAAGTCCAGTTTGCTCAGCGCATCCGGGTCGATCGGGTCGCCATCGTATTCGGCGGGGACGATGTCCGTCGCGTGGGCCGCGAGCGCAAGGTCGAACGTATCCGAGCCGGAGCACATGGCAAAGAGGAAACCGCCTTGGGTGACGTAATCGCGGATCAGATGGGTGACCGCCAGCTTGAGCTGGCTCACTTTTCGGAAGCCATGCCGGCGGGCAGCGGTTTCGGCCTGGCGCTGCTGCTCGATGTACCAGGGCATGGACCGGTACTGAAGGAACTTGCCGTATTGCCCGGTGAAGTCCTCGTGGTGTAGATGCAGCCAGTCGTACTCGCTCAGCTTGCCCTCCATGATCTCGTCATCATAGATCATGTCGTACGGGACTTCGGCGTAATTCAGGGCGAGCAACACCGCGTCGTCCCAGGGAAGCGTTTGCTGCGGGGCATAGACGGCCACACGCGGCGCCTTTTCAAGCCGCATCAGCGCCGTATTGTTGGCCTCACTTTCCACTTCGGCAACGATGGCGGCCGTCTGGGCGCCGCTCGCGCGCTCGTAGGTGACGCCGCGGACGCGCAGTTCGGCCTCGAGTTCATCGAAGGTAGCGATCAGGAAGGATCCACCGCGGTAGTTCAGCAGCCAGTCCACACTTACGCCCTGATTGAGCGCCCAGAAGGCGAGGCCGTAGGCTTTCAAGTGGTCGGACTGGCCGGCGTCCATCGGGATGAGGAGGTCCTGGGCGTGCAGCCGAACAGGCGGCGCGAAGCACAGCGCGAAAACAAGCAGGATCGAGGAATATCGGATCATGGGGTGTGGATCGTGTGCCTGAAACAGAAGGAAACGCCGGCGATCAGAGCTCGTCACCGCGTAGGAATCGGATCCGTTCCCGGGCGCGGGGCACGAGCAACGAGCCTGGATAGTCGGTCAGCAGGCGGGTGTAGGCCGCGGCGGCGAGGTCGGACTGGCCGAGTTCTAATTCGTAGATGTCGGCGGCCTCGAACAGGCTGCGGTCGGTCAGGTGACTCGTGGGATGGATGAGTGGGAATTCGAGCAGCGCGGCGAGTGCGTCGTTCGCTCGGCCGGCCTGGCGAAGCGCCTGTGCGCGCCCGAAGCGGGCCTCATCGGCCAGGGGGTGGGAGCCGAAGTTCTGCAGGAGTGAGTCGAGCGCGGCCAGAGCGACGTCGAAGTGCCGCTGGCGGAGGGCCAGGGCGGAACGGGCATACAGCCGAAGCGGCGCGTTGAGTGAATCCGGGCCCTTGTTTTCGATCAGGACCACTTTTAATTCGATGGCGTCGTTAGCGATATCGGTCGACGTGTTTTCATTCATCGGCGCCGAAATGGTCAGGGCCGATTCAAACTCGCCCTGGTAGAAGTGCAGCATCGCCAGCTCGTACCGGGCCAGCTCGGCGAGTTCACCGATGCGAAGGCGTTCCACGAGTTTGGCGAAGACGAGGCGGGCCTGGTCGAGGTCGCCCCGCATGAGGGCGATGCGCCCGATATCGAAGGCGGCCTGATCGGCCACCTCCGTATTGGCATAGATGGCGGTTACCTCCGCGTAGGCCTGTTCGGCGGCCGGCAGATCGAAGAAGACATCGAGTTGGAGCCGTCCAAGGCGGCCGAGCACCTCTGGATAATAGGGGTGCGTGGGATAGGTCTTTAGAAAGTGCTGGTAGGCGGCCAGGGCTTCGTCGTAGTGAGGCGCAGGCCGGCGACTGCCTGCATCGTCCACCGCGCGTTCGCCAAGGTCTTCCGCCTGCTTCTGTAACATGTCGCCCAGGCCGAACTGGGCATCGGCCGCAGCGGGTGAATCTGGATGGCGCTTGAGGACTTCGCGGTAGGCTTCGGAGGCAACGCCAAAGGCGCCGGCATCGGCGGCTTGCTGGGCGAAGCTAAAAAGGACGTTGCCGTTTTCCTGTTCCAACCGGTCGATGGCGCGGTAGGTCGTGAGCGCATCATCGTACCGGTCGGCCTCGAGGTAGAGCCAGCCCAGGAGATCACGAAACGACCGGTTTAGGGGCGTCTTGCGAACGGCTTCTTCGACGACGGGGAGGCTGGTCTGGAGCACCCCATCCTGGTCCAGAAACCGGCCCAGCCGACTGCGGACAAAGCTGAGCTGCCGATCGCTTTCTTCTATCAACCCGAGGTACTCGGTCATCGCCTCCGCGTGGCGGCCGGTCAGGTTAAATAAATACGCCAGATCCATACGGAAGAGCGCCGGATCGTTCAGCGCGGTACGCCCTTTTTCAAGCACCTCGACGGCGTGTTCAAAGAGACGCACCTCGACGAGGGTCTGGTAGACGACACGGTAGGCGGTGGCCTTATCCGGCTCGAGAGCAATGGCTTCATCCCACGTAGCAAGCGCGCGGGGCTCATCGCCCATTAGAAAATAGAGTCGGGCCTTCTGCGAGACGAGGACGACGGGAAGTTGCTCGGTGGCGATGCGCTCGTCGATGAGGCGGATCGCATCGTCATACCGTTTGACGTTTTCGTAGGCCTCCCTCAACTTCTCGTAGACGACGTAGGTCGAAGGGCTGACGGCGTACAGGTCCTCGAGCAGCGAAATGGCCCGATCGAACTGGCCGGCCCGCAGATAGGTATCGGCCAGCTGGAACCGCGCCGCGAGCGTACTATCGATGTCCTGCGCACGTACAGCCGGCGCCGCGGCGAGGAGCATCAGCCCGAAGAAAACCCTGAGGAGGGTACACATTCGCATAGGAGTCAGTACATTTCGGCGGCCTCGCAACCGGTAGGTAGTGCAGGGCGTCGCCGGTTAGTTGCCATGATCACCCGGCGCCGCGCCGAGTGTACGCCCCGATGGAGGTACGCAAAACCCGAAGATGATGAATCGTCCTGACGCGCGACCTGCTCCAACACGACGTGATGCAAATAAAGGGCCTGTTCAACGGCTTGCCGTACTGGGGGCGACCGGCTCGATCGGTACGCAAACGCTAGACGTTGTACGGCTATTCCCGGAAAAGTTCAAGGTTGTCGCCCTCGCGGCGTATCGTAATATTGATCGATTGTATGACCAGGCGATCGAGTTCCGGCCGGCCTGTGTGGCCGTCGGGGATGCCGCCTGCGCGGCGGTATTGCAGCAGCGATTGGCGGGAACAGGGATCGTGGTGGTGCACGGGAGGGAAGGCCTGCGCGAGGCGGCGTGCTGGCCGGAGGTGGACGTCGTGATGGCGGCGATCGTGGGGTTCGCCGGGCTGGAATCCGTCATCGCCGGCATCGAAGCCGGCCGGACGATCGCACTGGCGAACAAAGAGACGCTGGTGGTGGCCGGTGCGCGCGTTAATGCTCTTTTGGCCGCTCGGGGAGGACGGATGGTGCCTGTGGATAGCGAGCATTCGGCGATTTTTCAATGTCTGGTCGGCGAGCCGGCGCTGGCCGTGGAATCCATCACGCTGACGGCTTCCGGCGGGCCGTTTCGGACACGGCCGGCAGGCACATTCGCCGGCATCACGCGTGAGGAAGCGCTCCAGCATCCAAACTGGGCGATGGGAAGTAAGATCACCATCGATTCCGCTACGATGATGAACAAGGGGCTGGAAGTGATCGAGGCGCACTGGCTCTTTCATCTGGCTCCGGATCGGATCGACGTTCTCGTTCACCCGCAATCGATCGTCCATTCGATGGTGACCTTCGCGGACGGGAGCACGAAGGCGCAGATGGGGCAGCCGGACATGAAGGTGCCCATCCAGTACGCGTTAAGTTACCCGGACCGGTGGCCGGCGCCGCATCCTCGGATCGATTGGGGCCGGGCCGGACGGCTCGATTTTGAGCGACCGGATCGGCTCAAATTCCCCTGCCTGGATCTGGCATATGAGGCCCTGCGGCGTGGCGGCGCCGCGCCGGCGGTGCTGAATGCCGCCAACGAGGCGGCCGTCGGGCTCTTCCTCCAGGAGCGCATCCGCTTTATCGATATCCCGAACGCGATCGAAAAGGCGCTTGCCGTCTTCGAGACCCCGGCAGACCCCTCCATCGAGGATCTGGTGGCGATCGACCAGGCGGTGCGTGCGCGCATCGAGGAACTCTACGGCGCTCCCGCCTATTGAATAGCCGTCTGCCGGGCGCGCGACCATCACGCGTGGCTCGGCAGAACCTATGGTTACCCTTTTTTCTCCCTTTTCGGAAGGAAGTATGGAAGTTGTACTCAGCATTCTTTCGTCCATTTTCTGGGTGTTGATCGCCATCACCATCCTCGTGTTTGTCCACGAGATGGGGCATTTCCTCACCGCGAAATGGTTCAAGATGCGGGTGGATAAGTTCTCCGTGGGCTTTCCGCCCAAAATTTTTAGCCGGCAGATCGGGGAGACAGAGTACGTGTTGGGTGCTACCCCGCTCGGGGGTTATGTGAAGATCGCGGGCATGGTGGACGAGAGCATGGATACCGAGTTCGCCAACTCGGAGCCGCAGCCCTGGGAGTTTCGTTCGAAACCCGTGTGGCAGCGCATCATTGTGATCACGGCCGGCGTCTTCTTTAATGTCGTCCTGGCGGTCATCATATTTTCGTGCCTCAAATTCTTTTACGGGGAGCCTTACATTCCCGCCGACCGGGTAGAACAGGTCCATGTGGCAACCGGGTCGCCGGCCCACGTTATGGGGTTGCGTACCGGCGATCGCGTGGTGAGCGTCAGCGGCAAGAAGCTGGAGCGGTTTCATGATCTCGACGCGATAGAGTCGATCCTGGCCGACCCGATGACGGTCACGGTGCTCCGTGAGGGCCAGGAGCTGACGTTTCAGGGCCCCGATGACATCATGACCCAGCTGGGTCGTGCCAGGCCGGCCGGTTTTGGGGTCACATTTACGCCGTCCATCATCGGGGGAGTCTCCTCGGGCTGGTCCGCCGCTGAAGCGGGTTTACAGCCGTTTGACCGGGTTGTGGGGATGGGGGATGAGCCGGTAAATTTCTGGGCACAGATGACCGAATTAATTCAAAGCTCGCAGGGAGACTCCGTCTTGCTGCGCTGGTCGCGTCCCGATTCGTTGTTCGATGCAAGCGTCGACATGCCGGCGACTACGGCATTGCTTCGCCATGAGAACGGGTTTCGCTTGTACGAGGCCAAGATCGCACCTCGCCTGGACGACGGCGACAGTAAGTATAAGCTCGGCGTTTTTGCGCCTTCGTACGATGTGATTGCCGCGGCGTATGGGCGGGTGTATGAGCACTTCGGGCTCTTCGGCGCTATCAACGCCGGCATGCGCGAGACCTGGATCAACGCCAGCGCCATCGTGACCAGCCTGCAACGGGTATTCTCCGGCCGGGAGGATCTGCGAGAGAATCTTGGAGGTCCGGTGATGGTCGCGAAAGTGACGCGCCAGGCCGCCGAGGCCGGGGCGTATTATTTCTGGCAGATCGTCGCGGTGCTTTCGATCACTCTGGCGATCATGAACATCCTGCCCATACCCGTGCTCGATGGCGGCCATTTGGTGTTCCTGATTTACGAGGGCATCACGCGCCGCGAGCCGTCGCTTAAAGTACGGATGTGGCTACAACAGATCGGGATGATCCTGTTGTTGCTGTTCATGACATTCCTTGTGTTTAACGACATCCTGCGCCTTTGACGGCGGAACGATTGGCGCCGGCGTCCGCCGTCCAGTCGCTGACCGGTATCCTTGCCAGAGCCGAGTCTTTTTGCAGAACAGGGCTTTACCAGAATCGGTTACGGCGTCGTGCACGTTCCATCCCCCAGTGTTGAAGGCATTCCCGCCAGTGATGCTGCCCTGCAGGCGTCGCTGAAGGCCCAGGGAGCCATCCCTCGCCACGTGGCGATCATCATGGACGGCAATGGACGCTGGGCGAAAAGCCGGGGCAAGATGCGCGTGACAGGGCACTACGAGGGTGTGGAGTCCGTGCGAGATGTTACAGAAGCCTGTGCGCAGCTGGGCGTGCAATACCTCACTCTGTACGCATTCAGCACCGAAAACTGGAACCGCCCGCCCAGCGAAGTCGACGCCTTGATGACGCTCCTGATCCATACGATCCGGCGGGAGAAAAAAACGTTGATCGACAACAAAGTACTGTTACGCGCGATTGGCGATAT
The DNA here is from genome assembly GCA_034439735.1 of Rhodothermales bacterium. Lineage (NCBI taxonomy): Bacteria > Pseudomonadati > Rhodothermota > Rhodothermia > Rhodothermales > Rhodothermales bacterium. The sequence continues at coordinate 29,094 of JAWXAX010000216.1, forward strand.
CGAGGCCCTGCCGGCGGCCTGCGTAAACGTCTTGGAGGAGTCTCAGGCCGAGAATCCGGCCGATTACCGGATGATCCTCACGCTGGCCCTGTCGTACAGCGGTCGGTGGGACATCCTGCATGCCGTACGCGAGTTAGCCCGCCAGGCGCGCGACGGCGAGATCGATCCCGAGGCCATCGACGATGCCTTATTCAGCCGGCGCCTGAGCACGGGCGCGTATCCGGATCCCGACCTGCTCATTCGCACCGGGGGAGAGCTTCGTGTGTCTAACTTCCTGCTCTGGCAGATTGCCTACGCCGAGATGTATCTCACCGAGGCCTTCTGGCCGGATTTCCGTCGTCGCCAGTTGTACGAGGCCATTGCGAGCTACCAGCAGCGCGACCGACGATTCGGGCGGGTAGACCTGTAAGGCGCTCCGATTACTTGCCCCGAAGCGATATCCCGCACGATCCGCAATAAAGCATCCGCCGTTTGCGTTCACAGGTCAACAGGTGGCCTGGCCGCGTCGAAACCAAGCCGGCAGACCGCTAGTCTAATAGCCCCACCCTTTTGGCCCGCCTCATGAGTTTGTCCAGGTTCTTGCCCACCATGCATGTAGTCTCCGTAGCGGGCGCGTTTGCTCTCTGTTTATTCGCCCTGCCCGTAGCCGCTCAGGTTGCCGGTGGGGAATTGCCGGCCGGTAGCAGCGAGTTGTTCGCACAGGCGCCGACCGAAATTAAAATCGCTGGCGTCGAGGTCGATGGCGTGGAGGGCGAAAACATCGCGGCCTTTATCGTGCAGACGAGCGGCCTCCAGGTGGGCGAGATGATCACGCTGCCGCTGGACCCGGGTTTTGGCGACGCGATCCGGTCCGTCTTTCGGCTTGGAAACTATAGTGACGTCAAGATCCTCGAATCGCGTCGGGCTGAAGAGGGGGTCTACCTGACGATCAAAGTCACCTCCATCCCCCGTCTGGGCGAGTACACGTTTGCCGGCGTGCGCAAGAGCCACCGGAGCGACCTGAAGGAGAAGGCGCCGCTCCTGAGCCGGACCCCGCTGCGTCAGGGGGACATCGAGCGAACGATCCAGGTGATCAAAGAATTTTACCGCGAGCAGGGCCGGCCGACCACCGAGGTGGAAGTCGAGCGCATCGAGCAAGCAGACAACACAGTCGACGTCACGTTCAACGTCAAGCGCGGTCCGGTGGTAGAGGTGGAGGAAATCCGGCTGAGTGGTATCGAGCAGGTCGATACCAAGAAGCTGATTAAATCCCTCGAGACGAAGGAAAATAAATGGTGGCGGTTCTGGAAGAAGTCGAAGTTCGATCCGAAGAAGTACGACGAGGATTTGCAGAAGGCCGTCGCGTTTATGAACGAGAAGGGCCATTTCGACGCCCGCGTCGTGAGCGATTCGGTCTATTTGATCGAGGAAGGGGGAAAGCCGGGGATGATCATTGAACTCGATCTACACGAGGGACCCCGGTACCACATCCGGAATATCTCGTGGGAAGGGAATACCGTCTACCCCGACGACGTATTGTCGCAGTCGCTGGGCGTTTTGGAGGGCGACATGTACAATAGCAAGAAACTCGAGCAGAACCTCTACGCGAACAAGCAGAGTTCGGACGTATCCAGTATCTACATGAACCGGGGGTACATGACCTTCCGCGTAGATCCGGCGATCCGTGTCGTCGAGGGTGATTCGCTCGATATGAGTTTCGACATCTCGGAGGGCGACATCTTCGAATTCGGGCAGGTAGAGATCGCCGGCAACGACAAAACGAAGGACCACGTCATCCGGCGGGAGCTGTATACGATTCCCGGGCAGACCTTCAGCCGCGATGCGATTCAGGAGTCGATCCGGCGCCTGATGCAGCTCAACTACTTCAGCCAGGAGTCGCTTGGCGGCGGGCCCGGCATCGCGGTGGACGAGCAGAATAAGGTGGTCGATCTCACGTATTCGCTCGAGGAGACGGGCAGCGACCAGCTACAGCTTTCGGGCACCTGGGGCAGCTTTGGCCTGGTGCTCAGCCTGGGGTTCGAGTTTAACAACTTCTCTGCCCAGAACTTCTTCAAGAAAGGCGCGTGGCGCCCGTTGCCGAGCGGCGATGGCCAGCGGCTTTCACTTGGCATCCAGACGAACGGGCGGTACTATCAGAATTACTCGATCGGCTATACAGAGCCGTGGTTCCGCGGTAAGCCAACGCCGGTCGGGTTCTCGGTGTCTTATTCCCGTATCGGCCAGAATCCCTTCTTTTCCGTTTCGAATGGCGCGCTCACCACGGGGACGGGGCGTGTCTTTTATGAGAAGCGCCTCAAATGGCCGGATGACAAGTTCAGCTACCTGAGCGGTGTTCAGTTCCAGTACACCAACAACGACAGTTTGTATGCGTCGCTTCCACAGGGTATCAGCCGCGAAGTATCGCTTCAACAGGTAATCTCGCGCAACTCGACGGACAATCCCATGTTTCCGTCGCGGGGTTCGAACGTGCGGTTCTCGCTGGAGGTCGCCCCGCCGGTCGGCAACTTTATCCAGTACCATAAATGGCGCTTCCAGAATAGCTGGCACGTGCCCATTCTGCCCAAGATCACGTTGAGCGTAACGAGCGACTTCGGCTACGTAGGCTCGTTGACCGGCGAAGACGTCCGCTTCCAGCGCTTTGTAGTGGGCGGATCACCCTTCGACACACAGGGCACGTTTAACCGGTTCTTTTTCGCGACGGATATCGTGTACATGCGCGGGTATCCGTCCGGGGCGCTCGGGCCTCGCGAGAACAACGAACCGGTTGGCGGCCGTATCCTGAACAAGTATACCTCCGAGTTGCGATGGATGGCCATCCAGTCTGAGCAGCTGCAGGCCGCGCCGTACCTCTTTATGGACGGGGCAAACACCTGGAACAACTTCAATGCCTATAACCCCGCAGAACTCTACCGGTCCGCCGGCGTAGGTATGCGGTTCTTCCTACCGATTCTTGGGATGCTGGAGCTGGCCTACGGGTACAGTTTCGATGAGTTCGAGCCGACGGCGCTTTCGCGGACGAGCCACGACGGCACCCGGCAGTGGCTGTTCCAGTTCACAATCGGTCAGGGCTTTAACCAATAGGCGATTTACTCCGTAGCATTATCCAGTAATCCGCGATTTCCGCATGCGCGATCTCATAACATCCCGAGGGACCCCCCAGTCCATACGCCCGGCCCTTCGTCGGCTGGTTGGTGCGTGCGTGTTTGCCCTGGCTGCGGCCCTAGCGCCTGCGGTGGAGGCGCAACAGCGTATCGGGTACGTGGATTCTGACTACATCCTTGAAAAGGTGCCCGAGTTTGCGACGATCCAGCAAAACATCGATCGGCAGACGCAGGAGTGGGAAAAGGAGCTAGAGACGAGTCAGACGGCCGTCGATGAACTATTCCGTGAATACCAGGCCCGCGAGCTGCTGTACACGAACGAAGAGCGGAAGCGGAAGCGGGAAGAGATCATGCAGGCCGAGCAGGACATGGAGCGCCTCCGGATGCGGTATTTTGGACCGGATGGCGAACTGTATACCCAGCAGGATAATCTGATGCGGCCGCTGCAAGAGCGTGTGCTCGAAGCGATCGAGAAGGTGGCGGCTGAGGATGGATTCGATTATATCTTCGACAAAAGCGGAGACTTTCTCTTTCTGTTCGCACGTGAGCAGCACAACGTGAGCGATCGCGTTCTGGAGGAACTCGGCATCGACCTCGAAGCCCCGGGCGCCCGCCGTTGAGGCCGGCTCCCTTACGTTTCACCCGCGACCCCTTACCGGAAACCACCCATAAACCCTGTTTCAGAATGCGTAGCTTGTTTCTTTCAGCGTCCCTCTTTCTCCTGGTAGCCCTTACGCTCGTCGCCACCCCGCAGGCGGCGCACGCACAGATGCTGAAGGTCGGATATACGGACCACGAGGTGATCATCGTCAATATGCCGGCGTACACCCAGGTTCAAAACCGCCTTCGGGCCGAATACGAGGGAGGCCAGCAGGCGCTGCAGTCGCTCGCGGCAGACTTCCAGGCCGAAGTCGAGACGTATCAGAAGCAGCAGCCGCTGCTCTCCGCCGAGCGTCGTACGGAGAAGGAAACCGAACTCGCCAAGCGCCAGACGGAAATTCAGGAGGCCGCCGGCCGCAAAGATCAGGAGATCGGCATGCTTGAAGCCGAACTGATGAAGCCACTCCTCGAGCAGGTTCAAACAGCGATCGACGCCGTGGCGAAGGAAAAGTCGCTGGACCTCGTCCTCCGTTATCAGGTCGGTGGCGGCCAGCCGGTGCTGCTGTATGCCAATCCGGAAAAGGTGGTGGACATCACTATCGATGTCGCCAAAAAGCTCGGCATTGAAGTTGACGAAACCGCGGCCGACGCGGCCAACTGAGCGTATCGTTCGTTCTGAAAAGGGCGCCGGCCATGGAGGCTGGCGCCCTTTTCCCATTGATGGCAATTCGTAGCCCGGTGGTGAGGCTGTATATTGCCGCGTCCAGATCACCCACGCCGGCTCCGTGCCGCCGTAGTCCTTTCGCCGATGAGCACCGAGACCGCTACCCTCCAGAACCTGCAATCGCGCCGGGTTACGACCCAGACGCTCCAGGAAATGCGTGTCCAGAACATCCCGATCGCGATGCTCACGGCGTACGACTTCACGTTCGCCCGCATCCTGGATCAGGCCGGCGTGGATGTGCTGCTGGTCGGGGACTCGGCTTCCAATGTGATGGCCGGCCACGAAACTACGCTGCCGATCACACTGGATCAGATGATCTATCATGCCCAGTGTGTCGTGCGTGGTGTTGAACGGGTGCTGGTGGTGGTCGATCTACCGTTTGGCTCCTATCAGGGCAATACAAAAGTCGCCCTCCAATCCGCGATCCGGGTGATGAAGGAGTCCGGCGGCCACGCGATCAAGCTGGAGGGCGGCGCCCCTGTCGCCTCGATGATTCGTCGCATCATCAACGCCGGCATCCCGGTGATGGGCCATCTGGGGCTCACCCCGCAGAGTATCTACCAGTTTGGCACCTACAAGGCACGCGCTCGGGACAACGAGGAAGCAGACCGGTTGCGTGACGACGCCCTGCTCCTACAAGATGCCGGCTGCTTCGCCATCGTGCTCGAAAAAATCCCGGCCGGCCTTGCCGCCGAAGTCACGGAATCCCTGCGCATCCCGACGATCGGCATCGGCGCCGGCGCCCGGTGCAGCGGCCAGGTGCTGGTAATGCACGACATGCTGGGCCTGTCTACCGACTTTAACCCACGCTTCGTCCGCCGCTATGCGGAGCTGGGCGGGGTGGTCACCGACGCGGTTCGGGCCTATGTGGATGACGTCCGCGGCCGGCAGTTTCCGGATGCGTCGGAGAGTTATTGATTGGTTGTCAAGGTGCTGGTTGGCAAGTTGCAGGATTGCATGTTAGCAGGGAAGCGATGAAGAATGAGCCACTGATATTAATCACGAACGATGACGGGATCGATGCGCATGGGATCCGGATGTTGGCTGGCGCCATGCGGGGGCTCGGGACGTTGTACGTGGTGGCGCCGCGGGAGGAGCAGAGTGGGGTGTCGCACGCGATCACGATCCGGCAGCCGGTGCGTATCATCAAGCGGGACTATGTGATCGAGGGCGAGACGATCGAGGCGTATGCCGTGACGGGGACGCCGGCGGATTGTGTCAAGATGGCCATCGATCACATCCTGCCCCGGAGGCCAGACCTCGTCGTGAGCGGCATCAACCAGGGGCCTAACGCGGCGGTCAACATTCTGTACTCCGGCACGGTGAGCGCAGCCCTCGAGGCGTCGGTCCTCGGATTGGATGCGATTGCGTTTTCGCTTAATGCGTGGACGGGCGGTCGTTTCGAGCCGGCTGCCCGATATGCCCGCCGCATCGCTGAAACGACGCTGCTCAAGAAGCTGCCGCCGGGCATCCTGCTAAATGTCAACGTCCCGGATCTGCCGTACGACGAGATCAAAGGCATCACGATCACCTCTCAGGCAAAATCGCGCTGGGAGGCGTCGTTTGTGGAGCACCGCGACCCGTTCGACCGCCCGTATTACTGGATTGCCGGCAACTTCGTCAACCTAGACACCGGCGATCACACGGACCTCGCGGCGCTCGAAGCCGGCTACGTGTCCGTCACGCCTGTCCATTCGGACCTCACCGCCCACGCCTTTGTCGAACACATGAAGGCGTGGAAACTGTAGCGAAGCGCCTCATGCGCGTTTTTTAATCCCGAACATCAACTCCAATCGTCATGATTCCACGGTTTACGGCGCTGCTCGGCTGCATTTTCCTTTTTGGATCGCTGACGGCCCTGGCGCAGGACACCAGTAGCCACAAACAGGCCGCGATCGAGTTGCTGGAGGTAAGCCGGGCCGAGCAGAACATCCTCGACACGATCGACATGATGCTGCAAGTTCAGCTCGAACAAAACCCGATGATGGCGCAATTCGAGGACATCCTGCGCGATTACATCTCGACCCACATGGCCTGGTCCGGACTGGAGGACGAATACGCGCAGATCTACATGGACGCGTTTTCGGAGCAGGAGTTGAGAGACATTACTACCTATTATCGCACGGAAACTGGACAGAAAGCGGCCAGCTTGATGCCGTCGCTGATGCAGCAGGGGGCGATGATCGGGCAGCGGAAGATGATGGAGAATGAGGCCGAGCTGGAAGAGCGTATCATGGCTCGGTTTGATGAACTGAGCGCCGCCAATGGCGACGATGGTTTGGAGGGTGGGATGGACGAATTTGCCCCTGCGCAGATGCTCGAGCCCGACTCGACAGGCGCCATCTTCCGGTCAGCCAATCTCTGGCCGGAGGACTCGATCGGGTTGGGACAGGCGATTTCGGAGGTTGCGCCACTGGTCTTCCGCCTGACGGACGGCATCTACCAGGTCTTCCCGGAAAATTTCGGCGAAGCACAGGCCATTACGCTGTTTACCGACGAAGCTGGCCTCATCCGCGAAATGCGGTTCGACTACGACGCGAGTTATGTAATCGACGAGATGAAGGGGACCTACGACACGATGTTCGGCCGGCCGGCGATCTACCTCGAAGGCGCGGACGCCGATCGGTTTTACTGGGAGGATGGGGCGACGCGGTTCGAGCTGGTCCTCGACAAGTCGCTCGGAGCCGGGTCGATCTATGCGTTGATCAGGAATCGGTAGGCCAGTGCCGCGGGTCTGGCACCTATCCGGCGACCCAGCTCGTAAACTGGTTGATCTGCGTACGGACGGCCTCGGTGGCCAGCCGGCCGGGGAAGCCGGCGGTGCGGTAGGCGTCGAGCGCGCGGTCCAGGTCGATGTCGCGGAGCTGGCTGACCTCTTTCGCGGCCTCGCGGTACGCGTCGCGGAAGGGCATGCCGGCGGCCACCTTTTCGAGCGCGGCGGCCGTCGCGAAAAGTTCGCTTGACGTGGCGCGGCGCATGGCGTCGACGTCGAACTCGACTCCGGGAAGCAGCTGACGCATGGCGTCGAGCGCGTCGGCGGTGACGGCCTCGCTGCGCATGGTGGCCTCCTTGGTGAGTTGGAGGTCGCGGTGGTACCCCGAGGGCATGTTGGCCGGCAGGGTGAGCAGCACCTGCATTTCAGCAATTATCCGGTGGTAGCTGGCGCGGATGAGTTCGAGCACGTCGGGGTTTTGCTTCTGGGGCATGATGCTGGAGCCCGTACAAAAAGCGGCCGGCAGTTTCACAAACGCAAACTCGGCCGTGTTATACAGCACAAGATCACTGGCCATCCGGTTGAGCGTGGCGGCGAGTTGGACGAAGGCGTGCACGACGTGGAGTTCGAGCTTGCCGCGCGAGAGCTGCACGGCGGTGACGTGGGTCTGGATGGTTGAAAACCCCATGGCCTCGGCGGTGAATGCGCGGGGAAGGTCCAGGTACGGTACCCCGTAGCCGGCGGCGCTGCCGAGGGGGGAGGTGTCGATCTGGTCGAACCCGGATTTCAAGGCCGCGAGGTCGGATACAAGCAGCTCCGCATATCCCATCGCCCAGAGGCCGGCCGTGGTGGGCATGGCGCGCTGTAGGTGGGTGTAGCCCGGCATGATAGAGCGGGCGTGGCGATCGCCGAGGTCGCAAAGAGACAGCGCGAGGTCGGCTGCGCCGGAGGCGACCTCCCGTACGCGGTCTTTTATGTAGAGCCGCAGGGCCGTGAGCACCTGGTCGTTGCGGGAGCGTCCGGTGTGGATGCGTTTGCCGGTGTCGCCGAGGCGTTTGACGAGTTCGCCTTCGAGGACCGTGTGGCAGTCCTCATCCTCCAGGCGGACGACCAGCTCGCCGTCGACGGCGAGC